>JAEENL010000194.1 GCA_016283775.1 Lachnospiraceae bacterium
CAGCGCTCTTTATGAGTTCCGTCTCGGCAGCCGGGGAATATGCAGGCTCCCCAAGATCGTGCCAGAATTTAAGCGGATTGCAGCACACCTCGTCAACAGTCTTTGTGACAAGCGTATATTCCGCATTTCCTGCTTCAAGCTCCACTTCTACCGTTCTGTCCTCTTCATCGATGTTCCAGAGGATCCCGCTGTACTCACCGTTTTTTGAAAGGATCACGGTGTTGTCATCCCTGTAGATGCAGTCACCGCCAAAAACTTTCAGCTGCTTATAGAAATAAAACGTCCAGAATGTGGGCTTTGGGATATTCCCCGCAGCGACCATTCCGAAGCCTCCGTGGAAGAGCGAATTCTGGACTCCCTGTTCTTCAAACACATCGCCGAAGGTCCAGTAGGAATAGGCTTCGTTCACATCACCGAGCCTTGAAAGCTGGCGCGCGAGATAAGCCGCATTTATGTTCGTATCGTGGATCACGCCTCTCGGAGTGTAGGAAGTGCTGAATTCCGTGAGATGTATCGGAAGCCCCTTAAACTCCTCATAGGAATCCACAATGTCCCTTGTCGACTGCAGATTTGCAAAACGCATCTCTGAGTCTTCAAGCTTTGAATAGTCATAATGCCCGATGCGCTCGGGAAATTCCACCGTGTAGTGATGCCTCGTTATCCTGTCCGGACGTATCCCTTCCTTCCTGCAGAAATCCAGAAATGCCTTTGTCCACTCGGCATCCCTCACGCCGCAGATCGCAGGTCCTCCGACAGTAAAACGGCTGTCCGCGTCCTTGATCGCAAGGAACGTTTCTTTAAACAGCCTGAAATATTCCTCCATATCCGCTTTGTACCAAAATCCGGGAAGGTTCGGCTCATTCCACACTTCTATGGGCCAATTGACCACTTCCTCGCCGTAGCGCGCTTTTAGATGCATAAGAAGTGCAACGACCATATCCGTCCATCTTTTGTAATCCTTCGGCGGAGTGGTATTGCCTTTCCAGTAAAAGATCGTCTGCGTTCCGCTCGCAAGCTTTTCAGGCATAAAGCCCAGCTCCAGATACGGACGGATACCGAGCTTTAAGTAGCCGTCAACGATCCTGTCGATATAGGTGTAGTTGTACTCAACCTTCACCTCGCCGTTTTCCTCATATTCCTGATAAATTGCCACGTCATCCGAAAAAAGTCCGTGCCCTCTGATAAAGGAAAAACCTATCTTTTCCTGTACAAACGCCAGTTCCTTAAGATACTCCTCCGTAAGCGCAAGCCCCAGGCGTCCCGTGCCGACGCAATAGTCCACATTGTTGTTGAACGTTATCCTGTTGTTTGGATCAATCTTGATCGTTTTTGCAGTCATTGTTTCCAAGCCCCCTTTAAAATAAAAAACACCTTTTCCATGGATAATCCTATCAGAAAAGGTGTCCTCTTTCCACTCAATTTTAGTGCTGTTTATTGCTCTATCACTATATTTTTGTTTTCTTCATCGACTGTCACTTTTTTTACTGTGATGACCGTGTTGTCCGGATATCCGAAAGCAGTCATGTCTGTGGTAAAACTGTTGTTCCTTATTGTATTTCCCCGACTCAGTTCCTCAAATTCATCTCCGTACGCTATGCCGTCCTTCTCTGCCACAAAGATGTTTCCCTCAATGACATTTGACGCGTCGCAGGCGTACTGTATGACGATGCAGTAGGATTCTGTGTTGTAGACCACGTTGTTTTTGATCGTGCAGTTCTTTGCGGTGCCGGTCTCTTCGGGGTCGTAACCTCCGATGCAGATGCCCGCCCAGGAGTTGTTGTACGCCAGCTTGTTGTCATGGACATTGATGCCGGAAGTGACTTTTCCCTGATGTTCACTTGCGACCTCGATACCTATGTCGCAGTTGATGACAAAGTTGTCGTAGATCTCGATGTCCCGCCCGCCGTCAACATAGATGCCGTCGGCGCAGGCAGAGTCATAAGTCGGATTTATCGAAGGGTCGGAGCAGATGTTCTTTACCACATTTCCGTGTATCTTTCCGTTCCTTGCGCTGTCAAGTTCGTTGTCCTCGTCCTGCTCGTAACCTATCGCATCGATACCGATATTGTCGCATTCGTGGATGTAATTGTCCTTTGCCTCAAAATTCGTTACGTTTCCGTTGAATACAAGTGATTCACTGCTCCCAAGGTGGAGGTTGTACAGCTCGCAGCCCTCGACAAGTATGTTCGTTGTCTCTTTTTTCACGCCGCCGCTCACATAGATGCCGTGCGCGTTGTAGTTGTCATCGTCTGTGCTTCGGTCATAGATGAAACCGAGATCATGCACGATGCAGTTTTTCACAGCCACATCCGACGATCCCTTTGCGACCTTTATGCCTATGGGGCAGATGTCGGAGGGCCCGCTTATCAGAAGGTTTCTCACTTCGATGTTCTCAACGTTGATGCCTTTTCCGCTTACATAGATCATCACACTGAAGTCGTCATTTGTCATATCAAACTCAGACCCGTCAAACACAGTTCCCTGCTCTCCTCGAAAGGTGATCCCGTCTTTTTCGATACTCACTGTCTCCTTGTATATCCCTGCCGGTAAAAAGACCACATTTCCTTTTTCCGCCTTATCAAGTGCCTCAGATATAGTCTCTGCGTCTTTTCCGACCGTGATGACACCCTGCTCCTTATCGGTCACCGGCGACTGTGACACCTGTGCTTTCTCCGTTACCGGCGCCTGTGACGTCCGTGCTTTCTCCGTCACCGGTGCGTATGCCTGACCGGCTTTTTCCGTCCCGCACGCTCCCGCTGACAGTGCCGCTGCCGCAAGAAGCACTAAAAACAACTTATGTCCCGTCTTTTTTCTCATAATTTTCATCTCCCCAATATTTTTTGCCGTTTGTACGACCGGGAATCATGATATCACTATTTTTCTGTTTAGTAAACATGAACGAAAAAATTTATTTACATTTTCGTCAAATCGTGGTAAATTTGTTACGTTGCGAGATTAATTTTCGCTACAAACCATCATATGAGGAGGTATTGTAATGCAAATGTTACGTAACATGTTTCGTAAAACCGTTACGAAGACTTTGGCCGTTGTATTAACGGGGGTTATGGTGCTTGCCGGCCTTAGTCATGTAATGGAAGAACGAACGGTGTTCGCCGAAGAGATGACGGCGGACGGCAAGGTGGAGGAATGGAAAGACATCGTTGACATCCTCGAAGAGCCTGACGGCGCCTTCGACAGAGTCGCAGCTTACTGTGACAACGACAGCTTTGATATCCTGTTTGTCCTGAACGAGATATCAAAATGGTGCTATTTCCAGGTTTATCTCGATGTGGACAACAATCCCGCCACAGGTTATTCGACAGACGGCGGCGGATATGAATTCCTGCTCGAGAACGGTTTCCTTTATGTGTCATATGCAGGCGAATGGCCCGGCACCGAGGTGGACTACTTTGGTTACGGCGCGTCGGACGACGGTTCCACTTACGAGGTATCCGTACCCTACAGCGCAATAAATCCCACATCGGACAAGATCGGCTTCCAGATTGTCCTTTTAAATGACTCGTGGGAAAGCGTTTTCAAATTTCCTGATGAAGGTTCGAACATCGCCGAGCAGAAGGACAAAGTGACCATCGTCTCGGATCAGCCCTACATCAGCGACTTCGAGCTCAAGCAGGATGAAGTCAAGGCTCTTTCACCCGCTGCGATGCAGGACGGCGTTATCGCAAAGTTCTCCGCAAAGGGCGGCGACGGAAAAGACTATAAGTACTCATTCGTCACAAGCACAAAGAACGGCCCCGACAACAAGGCATTCAAGCTTGACGGGAACAAACTCATCACAGACAAAAAGCTTCTTTCTCCCGGAGAATACAAGGTAAACATAAAAGTAAAGAGCGGCGTGAGAAGCGAGATAAGATCTTTCACAGTCAAGGTTTCGGCGCCGGATCCCGGTTCGATAACCGAAGACATCTTTACGGGCGACCTCGGAGAATGGTTCGTTGTCGACCACACGGAAGATGCCGATCAGAGCGGCGCATATCAGCTTGTTTCCGCCTGCTCACAGGACAGATTCTACGCCATGATATCCTCCGCAAACAATGATCTGGATACCAGAACATCACTTGTTCTCGACACGGATGCGTCAAAGGGCTTTAAATATCTCGGGCTTGACGGCGCGGACTATGCCTTGAGACAGCAGAAGCTCTATCCCGTTATCGCTGACAACAAGCTCGGCGCTCCCGTTGTTTCCGTAAACGAGGACTATTACACCGATCATGTTACTGTATCCTTCTATCTCAGCGATATCGGAAATCCCGCAAAAGTCGGAGTGCATGCATTTGCTCTCAACAGAAATGTCACAATTCCTTCAGCGGGCTACGCGGTAACAAAGGACGCCTTTTCGATGTCCTATGAAAAAGGCTATGTTTATCCCAAGGCAGGCTTTGACGCTTTTTCAAATCCCGGCACAGGCTGGGCATGCTGGTCGACCATCAGCAAGGAAAACGCGGAAAACATTGCTTTTGACTACAGTCTCGCATATCTTCCCATCACCTGGGCAAACCTTGAGACCTCCAAGGGCAAGTTTGACTGGGAAAATGTGGAAAAAGAGTATCACATCTCTTACTGGGAAGGAAGAAACATCAACTTCATCATCAGATTTGTCATCGACACACCCGAACCGCTCACAGGCTCAAAAAAGAACGAAACTTACGGTGTGAAGGTCGACAAAGACTTCATAAACGCGAACCTCTCCGACAACGGCAAAGTTACGGAGCAGACAGTGAACAAGCTCATCGCAGGCGGAAATTACCGCTTGGATATTCCCGAATGGCTCCTTGTTGAGCTCTGCAATGATGTCCTTTCGGGAAAGATCAAGGACGCCGGCACCTTCTACAACTGGCCTGATGCGGATGTTCTCGGTGGCGCGGGCTTCTCTCCCAACTACGACGCTCCTTCACTCATCACCTATCATGCGGCATGCATGAAGGCCATCGCAGAAAAATTTGACGGTTCCGCGGCTTATATCGAAATGGGATCGCTCGGACACTGGGGCGAGATGCACACCTGGCCCGAAGCTGAGTCCTTCGACGAATATGATTTCGGTTCAGGCGACTGGCCGGATGACGCAACCATAGAAAAGTACGCAAAGGCTTACACCGACAGCTTCAAGAAAACGAAGGTCGGAATCAGATCGTCGTACGGATTCTCCAGAAAGAACAACTTCGGAATGTTCAACGATGTATTCGGACAGCCCGAAGGCACCGAGTCCTTCCTGGTAGATATCTCAAAGGCTCCCGATTTCTGGAAGACAAACTATTCAGGTGGTGAATTTGCAAGCGGCAACGTTCTCGAATGGGTACATAACAGCAACATCATGAGAACGATCTCGTACTTAAGGGATTCGCACACCTCATGGCTCGGTCCCTGCTCGCCTTGTGACATCATAAAGGGCACGGCCGCTTACTCCATCTCCAAAGGAAACATCGATTACCTGCAGACCATCATGGGCTATCGTTTCCGTGTCAGCAAGTTCAAAGATGTGACCGAAGCAAAGAAGGGTAACAAGATCACCGTGGATCTGACCTTTGTAAACGAAGGCCTCACTCCCGCCTACAACGACTATACGATCGCTGTGGCTCTGATCCCTGAAGGGTCCTCATCGCTCAGTGACAATGCAGGCCTCGGAACCGCTTCTTTCACTTCGACAAAGCTCATGCCGGGCTCTTCGATGAATGTAAGCGTTCCTGTCACCGTAGATTCCAAGGCTTCGGGAAAATATATCCTTGTAGTGGCAGTTGTGGATAAGGACAACAACCCCGTCATGAACCTTGGAATGGCGGAAAAGCAGGGTGAAAAGGTATACAAGCTCTGCACTGTAGAGGTTAAATAAGAGGGAGAAGGCAAATGAAAAGAAAAACATATTTTGGAAAAACTATTGCCGCAGTTCTCCTTGCGGCAACCATAACGATATCCGGATGCGGGAACCAGCCCACGGAACCTGTCGCCACACCGACAGCCGAAGCACAGCCCACAAAGGCCGCTGATACTCCCACTCCGGAAGTAAAAGCCACAGAACCCGTAAACACGCCCACAGCGGAAGTAAAGCCCACTGAGCCCGCTGCCACACCCACTCCCGAGCCCACCGCGGTCATTGAGAACAAATATGAAAAAGGCAGCGCCGTAAACTGCGCCGGATACACAGGCACCATCACAGGGCTTGTAAAAATGGATAACGAGAATTTCTTTGAAGAATCGGGGAGCCTCGTTTTCAATGAAGTCGGAGCAGACGGAGATCTTTTGTTCAAAACGGACGAAAACGATGAAAACGTCCGCGTGCGCTGCATTTTTGAAGGCGGCGAAGGCGTCAAGGTAAAAGCGGGCGACGTGCTTGCGTTCAAGTATGAGCCTTTGAACGATTTCCCTTTCCGCACCATTTACATCGAGGGTCTTATCGACGACCCCGAGGGCTGGGACAGCATGTATATCGGAGATCTGACTTACACAGACGGTTATGCGCTCATGGAGATCACATCCGACTTCTTTGACCAGAACCTTGCCGCACTCCGAATAAAGGGTGACGGCGCTCCCGCAGGCTCAGGACTTGATTTCAGTCAGGTCTTTGTCATGACGGATGTCGCTGCGCCCGTGGCAAAGGGATATTCCTATCCTTTGTCAGAATCGGTTTGCGGCGTTACCACAACATTCTTCAGTGATGTTTATTCACGAGGCGTTGCCTGGAGAACAACAAACGTAGAGGGCAAAGATTCCTCGCTCCAGTATGTATCAAAAAGCGAAGTTTCCGACATATTCACCTATGACTGGGAAGCCGGTATAAAGAGCGGCAAAGTAGTCTCCGTTCCCGACTATTTCCACGTTGAGATCGAAAACTCCGACGAATCCGCTGTTTATTACTGCCACAAAGCGCACGTTGAAAACCTTCCTGAGGGAAGTGAATATTACTATCGTGTTGGCGGCGAGAGCACAGGCTATTCAAGGCCGGGGCTCTGGACCGTAAAGGGCGAACCTGAAGATGTACTTTTCATCTATGTTACAGACCCTCAGGCTGAAAACGAATCACAGTACCGTCAGTATGAAGCCCTGATGCGTGAAGCATTTAAGACCGCGCGCACCGTTGATTCCCATCTTGTGGGCTATTTCAACTGTGGTGACATAACCAATGAAAGCCATGATGACAACTATTTCATTGATGAATACAACATGGCGGTTGACTTTGACGCAGAGGATATGATGGATTCAATCATCATCCCCATTGCCGGAAACCACGACAACACTCCCGACTGCTTCTACTCCATGTATGATATCGATTTTGTCGATTATTGCACGGACGGAAAGCACAACAGTCATTCGAGCGGCGGATGCTCAAGCATCAAAATCGGAAATGTATATGTCATCTCCACAAACTCCAACGAATCCGCATACCTTACAGGCGGCGGAAACGGTGAATACGACCCTCACTGCGACTATCACGAGCAGTACGCATGGATCGTTTCCGAGCTCGAGAATGCCCAGAAACTGAGGAGCGAAGGCAAGATCAAATGGATCGTCATCCTTACCCACGCAGGCATGATGAGTGTCGGCTATCACACGATGGACGGCGGCTCAAGAGCACTTAGGACAAACCTTGTTCCCCTGTTTGCAAAGTATTCCGTCGACCTTGTACTTCAGGGACATGACCACGCTTACACCAGAACAAATCCTTACTATTACGGCAAGGACGTAAACGGCGATTTCTTCTCCGGCTACGTTTCAAACGAAAGAGAGACAGGTGACGGTGACGGAACGATCACATATGATGATCCTTTCACAGCTGCTGTTGAGACCGAAGGCAGAGTGTTCAACATCGAGCCCGAAGGCACCCACTACATCACCGTCAACTATGCCGGTGAAAAGTCACTTGATATCTCCAAGGAAAATGCAGAATCACGTTATGCCGTTCCCGATGCTTACATCGAGGAAGGCTGCGCTATCAGCTCGGTAAACCAGGAGCTCTGCGCCCAGAGAGTAAAGAAGCAGTTCTATGCGCTTATCAGAGTAAAGAACGATGTGCTCACACTCGACACCTATGCCTTCAACGGCATCTCTTCCGAGCTTTTTGACACATTTACCGTTAAAAAGGACGGTTCATGCGTTCCGGACATCGCAAAAAGAGACGTTGACCTTAAAGGCATCTATGCTTTTGACAAAGTCTATGACGGAGAGCCTGCGGAGTTTGATGTGTTTGACATCACAGCTTACAAAGACAACTCTGACGAGGAAGAAAAACTGTTCAAGGAATATGACGATGTGATCTACAAGATCACCGGAACAACATCTGACGGAAAGAGCTACGAATCCGACAAGATGCCCACGGAAGCCGGAAAATATACGCTTCACGCTATTGTTTCCGACAGTTCCATATTCTTTAAGGGCGAGACAACGGTAGATTTCGAAATAACCAAATAGAGCCTCCAATTGTAAAAGCAGGACCGGTCATGTGGCATATCACATGGCCGGTCTTGTTTTACGCTGTTTTACAAACTGTCATTTACGAAAATCAGCAATCTGTTCTTTACACAGGATATCCTCAGTGCTATAATCCTCGAGGCATTTTCATAAAGATCTGACTTGAGGTAACACATGTTTAAAAATAACGCATTATCAAATAAGACCGCCGGAGGCATATTACTGAACAGCATCATGGCTGTCATTGCCCTTTTTGTGAACGGCTTTGGCATATATCTCACTATGAAAGCAAATATCGGAGCGGCGCCCTGGGATGTTTTTAATCTGGGTCTCTCAAAGACATTCGGCATACTTTACGGCACCGCGTCGATCAGTGTTTCCATAGCCATACTTCTTATCGATATCTCCATGAAGGAATCCATCGGAATCGCTATGTTCATCGATGCCATAGTGGTCGGTAAATCCGTGGACTTTTTTAACTATATCAATCCCGTTCCCGCTCCTTCTTCTCTTCCGGCAAGCATTGCCATGCTCTTCGCGGGCCTTTTCGTTCTGGGATACACTCAGTTGTTTTATATGAAAGCGGCTCTCGGATGCGGTCCGAGGGATACGCTCCTTGTGGGCCTGAAACGTCATCTTCCGAAGGTCCCGATCGGAGTGGTGAGCATAGCGCTCTTAAGCACAGCGACGCTGATAGGCTACCTTCTGGGAGGTCCTGTGGGCATCGGAACGATACTCTGCGCCCTTTTTCAGGGTCCCATCATGGCTCTCGCCTTCAAGACCCTGCATTTTGATGCCACTGTCATCAAGCATGAAAATCTGATGCAGTCCTTTACGGTGATCACATCTTCGATACGGAATCTCAGGCACAGACACGCATAAACGGCAGTGCCTGAGCAACCCACGTGCAACAAAAGTTTTCTTATTTCTGATACTTTATATACAGGCTTTCCTCCGAACCGGTATGGAAATGGACTTCTTCAGTCGAGCCGTCCTCCCTGACCAGAGTTGCTGTCAGGATGTCGTCGTTGTAAAAGCCTGTATCGTACGACAAGCTGTCGATCCAGCCATCGCGACAGAAAAAGCCTGTGGTTGTCACAACGCGGTCGTCCTGATCGGCATTCCTGTCAGCCTCATAATTAACGGTAAGAAGGTCCCGGCCGTTGATCCTCACAGTCAAAACACTGTCGTCAAAATACAGGACAACATCTGCCAACCGTCCTTCACCGACATAATTCTCACCCGTAAGCGCCTGAGTCCAGTAATAAGGCTCATCCCTTTCCACTCCGGTGCCGGAAGGACTGCTCTCCTTGCCGGGCATGGGCTTTGACGCATTTTCCGCCCAGGTGTCCGCACGCTTC
>JAEENL010000195.1 GCA_016283775.1 Lachnospiraceae bacterium
CGGTGAGTAGCGGTGTGATCTATACCGATCCCGATTCTTCAAACACGCCCGAGGAATACCTCGTGATGGCTGACAAACATATGTATGAGGTGAAACGCGCGCGCCACGGAGAGATGGGCGCGAAACCCATCGTCGGAAAAGCCTTTGTCAAGCCCAGGTTCCTTAAGGGCGCCGATGTTTCAAGCATTCCTGAAAAAGAAGACAGGGGACTTGTCTTTAAAGATACCGACGGTACCGCAAAAGATCCCCTGGAATTACTCTCTGAATATGGCGTGAATTCTGTCCGGCTCCGCATATGGAACGAGCCTTCAAACATGCCGGAATCAGGAGGATATTGCGACCTCGCGCACACCATAGCGATGGCAAAAAGGATCAAAGCCCGCGATATGCATTTAATGCTTGATTTCCATTATTCCGACTACTGGGCCGATCCCGGACAACAGAGAAAGCCCGCGGCCTGGGAGGGACTTGATTTTGAAAGCCTTACAAAAGCGGTCTATGACTTTACACATCACGTGCTTGCGGAACTCTCAAAGAACGACGCGCTTCCCGATATGGTGCAGGTCGGAAACGAGATCAGGAGCGGCATGCTCTTTCCTGACGGGGCGGTACCTCACTATCAGGCACTCGCATCGCTTGTAAATGCCGGGATCCGCGCGGTGCGTGACATTTCCGAAGATATCGAAGTGATGATACATCTTGACCAGGGCGGCCGTTTCTTCATACTCCGCGACTGGTTTGACGCCATGTTTGCCGCGGGAATGGAAAAGATCGATGCCATCGGTATTTCTTTCTATTCCTTCTGGCACGGCACATTCAAGGACCTCAAGGATTCCATGGCGCAGCTCATCGACCGGTACAAACTCCCGGTGTATGTTGTTGAGACTGCGCATCCCTGGAGGCATTGTCCCTTGGAGCATATCAACCCCGACATGATGAGGATGGCCGGTTTCCCTGCGGGAGTGGAGGAACAGCGGAAGTCGCTTTCTCTTGTGATGCAGATCGCGTCAAATGTTTCCGGAGGCCGGAAGACCGGAGTTTATTACTGGGAACCGCTTTGCTTCCCGGACAAAAACATCGGCAGCTGGGACGAAAATATGGGCATGATGGACACGGAAGGCAGATTCCTTCCATCGTTTGCCGCTTTCAGGGACTTTGATCCGGCACATCCGGCAATCCCGAACATTGACAGATATATCGCGTCGCTCTACAGGAAAAAAGCGGAAGAACTCCCTCCGGCCGGGACCAATCTCATCCCGGGAGGAGATCTCACCGACATCACTTCGGGCTGGTGGACATGGAAAAAGCCCGACGACGTGGAAGTTACATGGGAAAACGGAGAGCTTCAGTTTTCAAGCATCTCAAATTTCATTTTTGAGATATGCAGGGATATGCGCATCGACAAGGCGGGAAAATACCGGCTTTCGGTGGAATACCGCGGCACAAACACGACAGGTGTCAAGGTAAAACTCTATCTTAAGCGCGTCACCTGCAATGAAGAAGTGATCTGCGAAAAAGACATCTATCCTTCGGATATCGATTTTTCGCTCACTTCACTCGACGTGGAGATCTCAGAGCCCGGAAACGCAAGGATAGGCCTTAAGGTCGACGCGCCGCCCGTATATGGAAAGATAAGGGATTTCAGACTTGTGGAGATATGATATTTTTTGCCCGGAGGCTTGTTTATGAGAGACAAGAGAGCAATTGAAAAACTAAGGAAGGTTTTTCAGGAGTACAGTTCCGATCCCGTGCGTCAGATAAAGGAACTGAAGAAACTTCTTAAGGAGGCTCATGACTCAGGAAATATCCACTATATAGGCTGCTGCTACCAGCTTCTTGCGGCTGCTTACAAGAGTGTCGAAAACAACAAAAACCTCTTTGCGAGTGCGCTCAAAGCACTTACTTTCCTAAAACATACCGACGACCACAAAATGATCGCAAATGCCTATACGGGGCTGGGAGTGGCCTATTTTGACCAGGAAAACTATCAGCTTGCCCTGGCAAATTACGACAAGGCCTATGAGATCATCAGAAGGCACAGGATAACGGGTGTGAACAGGATCATCGTCCTGAACGACCTTGCGACGGTTTACAGCGCTATGGGAGACTATAAAACGGGGATCTATTATCTCACGGAATGCCTTGAGCAGACCAAGAAAGAATCTCCGGATGGCGCGCCCGAACTCCTTGCGGTCACACTGAATCTTTCCGACAGCCTTATTTATGACCGGAGGCCCGCCGAGGCCGTAAAGGCCCTTGAGGATGCGAAAAACTGGGCAGCAAAGGTGGAATATAAAACATATATCTGCGCGTATTATGTGAAATATGCCATGGCCGAATATGGACTGAAACACAAAAAGCAGTTCGTTAAATACCTCGACAAAGCGCTGGAACTCAAAGGAGAGCTGTCAGATGCTTACTGGGTATATGAGGATTTCGGACGGATAGAGCATATGCTGCTGGAATGTGGCGACATTCAGCGCGCGCAGACTGTGGTCGACATGATAAAAGCATATTGCGGGAGGAATGACACCACAATGGACCGCCTGCTGCTCAACAGCACGATGGCCGATTTTTACAAGTCTACAGGCCAACCCGACAAGGCGGTCGTTTACTATGAGCAGCTTGAAAAGCTGTATAAAGACCGTACCAACGAATTAAAGCAGGTACAGCTGAATATCCATAAAAGCATGAAAGCGGCGGATTCCGCTATAAGCAGGCTGAACAAGATGATACTTGAAAGCGAGGAACGCGCAAAAACAGACCCGTTGACCGGGCTTTTGAACCGTTCCGCAATGATCCGTACCGGCGGGGAGTTTATCGAAGCGGCTTCCGAAATGAAAAAGAAGGTCGGCGCCATCTTTATAGACATCGACTGCTTCAAGGAGTGCAACGATACATACGGACACGCAAGAGGCGACGAGATCATAAAAGAAGTTGCCGACCTGTGCAGAAAAGAGGAATCGGACACGGTGCGCTTTGCGCGTTACGGTGGGGACGAGTTCCTCGGCATGACTTTGGGATTAAGTGACACCGCAGTCGCGGCCATAGCAAAGAGGATAAGCAAAAACCTCCGTGAAGCGGACATTCCGAATGAAAAGAGTCCGCTCGGCGGACGCCTCACCGTTTCCGTGGGGATAGTGAATGTCCCGGTCACGGACAGGACAGACACCATGATACGTATAGCAAACTACGCCGACAAGGCAGTCTACCATTCAAAGCGGTCCGGGAAAAACTGCATCCATATGCTCGACTGGGCACATATGGAAAATGACGGAAAAGAAGGCCCGTTTGTAAGGATAGAATAGGAGATACCCGGGAAGGGCTGACACGGATGGATAAGAACATAGAATATTACAACGAGAACGCGGAAAGTTTTTTTGCGGGGACCGTGAATGCAGATATGTCTCTGTGGCGCGACAAGTTTGAAAAGCTTTTGCCGGACGGTGGGCGTGTTCTTGACCTGGGATGCGGCAGCGGGCGTGACAGCCTTGCGTTTAAACAGCACGGGAAAGCGGTGGTGGCGCTCGATGCGTCTTCAAAAATGTGCGAAATGGCATCAACACTCATAGGTCAGGATGTGCTGCAGATGAGATTTGACGAGATCGCATTTGAGGATGAGTTTGACGGGATCTGGGCATGCGCGTCGCTTCTTCATGTGCAGAGCGATGAGCTTCCCGACATACTCGGTAAAGTGCGGAAAGCCCTTAAAAAACAGGGGATACTCTATATCTCCTTTAAGTACGGAGAAGGGACTGTGAAGCGCGGAGAGCGGTCTTTCAGCGATCATACGGAGGTATCCGTCCGGAAACTGTTGGATGATGCGGGCTTTGACGTTTTGGAATGCGGAGTGACATCAGATATCAGGCCGGGAAGAGCCGATGAAAAATGGGTCAACGCGATAGCAAAGGCAAGAATGAAAAAATGAAAAAGGTCTATGGTATGCCGAGGTGAAATATATGAAAGTAGCTGTAAGCGCCTGTCTTTTGGGCGAGAACTGCAAATACAACGGTGGAAACAATTACAGCGCGAAGGTCGCTGAATTCATAAAAGACAAGGAAGTCATTTCCATATGCCCTGAGGTGCTCGGCGGCCTTCCGACACCCAGGGAACCTTCCGAGATCGTTGACGGAGTCGTAAGGCACAAAGACGGGCAGTCAGTAGACAAAGAGTTCCGGCAAGGCGCCGAGACTGCGCTCCGCATGGTTAAAGAAGCCGGTGCCGGCCCTGTCATATTGCAGTCCAGAAGCCCTTCCTGCGGCGTTGGTACTGTGTACGACGGGACATTTACCGGAAATCTGATCCCCGGCGACGGAGTGTTTGTAAAACTGCTCCGGCAAAACAACATAAAAGCGATAGATGTTTCAGAATTATGAGAGAGGAAAGCTATGTTTACATGCAATTACAAAACCTTAAGAGTGTCATTTAACGAATTTCACAATACCGAAGATAAGGAAAGACCGCAGTATGGTGAATTCTGCCTTCTTGAACTGAAAGACGGCCGCCACACCGCGGGTGAATGGCATCCCTCCGGAGGCGACAAGTCTTTGAACGGTAAATTTATCAGAGGGACCGCGGACACTGTTGAGATCGGTGAAGTGGCGAAATGGCATACGCTTGAACGCTATGACCTGACAGAGTGCCTTGAGACGGAAGAACTCAATTGGATAAATCTTGGGCATGAAAAGGAAGACGGTTATTCCGTTCAATTTGAGGGGTTTAAGAGCATTAACGACGGAGATCTTCCGAAAAATGATCAATACTGCCTTCTTATCAGGAACGACGGCAGCCTGGCGGCAGGAAGATGGGACGAGTTACGTAACTGTGACGTACCGGGGAGTTTTATCTATGCGCCTGCTCTTGCAAGCTACAGCATAAAAGAGGTGTGGGCCTGGACGGCGCTCAGCAACGATGAGGTTTTTGATGTGGAATTGGAGCGTGAAAGAGAGGAAAAAGAGGAAGAAGAACTGAACAGGAACCCTTCGACGGATGCTGAGCTGTTTAAGTATGGCAAAAAAATAGACGTATATTATGAAAAGGCGCTGGAAAAGCTTCGCAAGGACTATCACTGGGCCACCTTGAACATGATGAAAAAGAAAGAGCCGTTTGAGATCGCGCCACTTCACGGAAAATATGTTTTCGGACACGTCAGCAAGTCATGGTACAACGGCGCGCCTGTTGTACAGGAATGGAAGGAAGGGAAGACAGCTGATGAGTTTATCGATTTCCTGTGCGAATATACCAGAGAGACTGTGAAAGAAAACAATCCCGAAGAGAAATTCAAATACGGCCTTGATATTCAGGTATATCTCGATAAGGCATTTGAAAATACCAAAAAAGATTACCGCTGGCTGGATAAAAAGATGCTGAAGGACTGTTACCAGTATGATATAAAAAAGGTTAAGGGAGATCTGGAGTTTGTCAGCAGATACGGGAATGAGGGCAAGTTCACCGTGGAGAATGCAGAAAGTGCAGATCGCTTCATTGAGTGGGTAACACACGAGTATCAAAATGCAGCGCTTCGTGCAAACAAGAGTGTTGCAACGTACAATGTCTCCTTCAAAGGCGTGGAGATCCACGGCTGGCACCTTGAGCGCTATACTTTTTACAAGCTGAAGTCAGGCGATTACAAAGTGAGCGTGACCGCCGGCGACCGCACGACCGGCGGCAGCAGGGATTTCTTCATCACCCCTTATTGCTTTGAAGCAAAAACTTATGAGGAATTTCTCGACCGCTATGAAGAGATAGTTCCGGGCGGATCTTTCGGGCTGTACAAAGAGGACCTTCTTCCGGATGAAAAACTAAAGAAATTCCTGGGCTATTGAGACATGGAATACACATTTTTAAGATCAAAACGTAAGACCATAGCGATCACGGTAAAGCAGGACGGAACCGTGATCCTCAGGGCTCCGCTGGGATTCTCGAAAAAACGGGCAGAGGAATTCTTAAATGAAAAGCGGGCCTGGATCGAAAAGAGCATAAGGAAAATGGCTGAACGCAGGGCCGGGGAACAGAACAGACCGGCCCCGAAGCCTCTTTCCGATGCTGAGATCGCAATGCTTAAAAAACAGGCGAAAAAGGTGCTCCCGCCGATGGTCGAAGAAACTGCGAAAGAGATCGGAGTGACTTACGGCAGGATCTCCGTCAGGGCTCAAAAAACAAGATGGGGGAGCTGCTCATCCAAGGGGAATCTCAACTTCAACTGCATGTTGATGTTGCTCCCCGAAAACGTTCAGAGGTATGTGGTCGTGCATGAACTGTGCCACAGAAAGGAAATGAACCATTCAAAGGCTTTCTGGCGGGAGGTGGAAAAATACTGCCCGACCTATAAAAAAGACAGAGCAGAACTGCACGAAAAGGGAAAGGGATTGTTGCAAAATTTTTATTAAAAAAGTTGTTGACAAAATCTCTAAGTATGATACAATAAAGAACGTTCGTCAGGTGAATGACAAAAATGCGGGTGTGGTTCAATGGTAGAACACCAGCCTTCCAAGCTGGTCACGTGGGTTCGATTCCCATCACCCGCTCTTTCTTTTAAGGTTTTTTCTTAAAAGGTAATGTGTCTGTAGCTCAGCTGGATAGAGCAACGGCCTTCTAAGCCGTGGGTCGTGGGTTCGAATCCCGCCAGGCACATTGAGGCAACGAGAGTTGTCAAAATAGGTACGGTGGGTATAGCGCAGTTGGCTAGCGCGCCAGATTGTGGCTCTGGAGGCCCAGGGTTCGAGTCCCTGTACCCACCCGCTGTCCTTTTGGGGCAGCAATTTTATTTATAGCTACGGGCAACGCGGATTTTTGGGCTATCGCCAAGCGGTAAGGCACAGCACTTTGACTGCTGCAGACGCTGGTTCGAATCCAGCTAGCCCAGATCACGCTTCTCACAACCCCCTTCCTAACGGTAGGCAGGATGTGAAGGCGAAGAGAGGTCGATCACAGATCGACGGAACAAAATGGTCGATCTTACGATCGACGATTTCAAATCCTGGAAAATCGGATTTGAAATCCATCCGCGATTTTCTTCGAAAATCGGGATATGGGCTACTAGCTCAGGCGGTAGAGCACTTGACTTTTAATCAAGGTGTCGCGGGTTCGAGTCCCGCGTGGCTCATGTCATGCCCTGCAAGGGTCATGATCAGGTGTTTCCAGTAGTTATGCATGCAGGCCAATCAAGAGAGCCCCGCGTTTGGTGCGAGCGGGACCAAAGCAGCTTAATGAATTTCACCACCTTGTGGATCAACTACATACAAAGTGCGGAACTTTTATTCCGAACGTGGGTGGTACCGCGGGGAAACTCGTCCCATATGGATATTCCATATGAGGGCGTTATTTTTTTATATAAGCCGGGTTTTACGCCGGCAATAATCAATACGGAGGCGGAAGCTATGCAGGATTTAAGAGAACTTCAGGAGAGGATCGCCCTCATCAAAGATGAGATCACGGGCGGCATTGAGAGCCTTGCGAATTCAAAGGCTGTGTACGACTTTAAGAAAAACTTCCTGGATCCCAAAGCCGGTAAGATCAGCGAGCTCATGAAGAGCATGAAGGATATTCCGGCAGAATCCAAGGCGGAATTCGGAAAAAGCGTTAACGAGCTCAAAAACTGGGCTCTCGGACGATTTGAAGAGATAGATGAACAGTTAAAGGCAAAGGAAGCAAAACTTCGCTATGAAAGCGAAAAGATCGATGTCACCATGCCTGCGAAGCATATCATGACAGGATATCTTCATCCCGTTACGCAGGTAAAGAACCAGCTTATCGACATTTTTGCTTCGATGGGATTTTCCGTTTACGAAGGAACGGAGACCGAAACGGATTATTACAATTTTACAGCGTTAAATACGCCAAACGACCATCCCGCGAGAGACATGCAGGATACATTTTATCTGTCTCCCGGATTCCTTCTCCGCACACAGACTTCCGCGGGCCAGATACACGTAATGGAGCACCAGCAGCCGCCCATCAAGATCCTTTCTCCCGGAAAGGTTTTCCGCGCGGATGACGATGCGACACATTCACCTATGTTCACACAGATGGAAGGGCTTGTTGTCGACAAGGGCATCACGCTCTGCGACTTAAAGGGCATGCTCGAAGTTCTCTGCAAGCGCATGTTCGGCGAGAATGCCACAACAAGACTTCGTCCTTCTTATTTCCCGTTCACCGAGCCTTCGGTGGAAGTAGACGTAAGCTGCTTCGAGTGCGGCGGCAAGGGCTGCAGGCTTTGCAAGGGCACAGGCTGGATCGAGATCCTCGGAGCCGGCATCGTAAACAGAAAAGTCCTTGAAAACTGCAACATAGACCCCGATGTATATTCCGGACTTGCTTTCGGTATCGGCGTGGAGCGCCTCACAATGCTGAAATACGGCATAAACAACATAAAGATGCTCTACGAATCAGACTTAAGAGTTCTTGAACAGATCAATGACTGATGCCATAGCACGGCAGACCGGTGATACCGGACAAAGGAGGAAAAAATGTTAGTACCGCTCAGTTGGTTAAAGGATTATGTTGATATAGACGTTACCCCTGATGTTCTTGAAAAAAAGCTCTTTGATTCGGGCTTTGAAGTGGAAGAGGCTCACGAAGTGGGACACGACATCTCGGGTGTTGTTGTGGGACTTGTGACAGAGTGCGAGCCCATCCCCGATACGCATCTTCATGTGTGCAAGGTGGACCTCGGCGAAGGCGAGCCCGTACAGATCTGCTGCGGCGCGGACAATGTCTGCACAGGAAAGAAATTCCCCGTTGCAAAGGTCGGAGCTATGGTTTATGCGACCGCAAAGGATCACGTTACCGTTGAAGGTGTGATGAAGATAGGAAAAGGAAAGCTCAGAGGCTATGATTCCTTTGGAATGCTCTGCTCAGGCACCGAGCTCGGTGTGAGCGAGGACATGTATCCCGGCGCGGGCTACAACGGACTTCTGGTGCTTCCCGACGACGCGCCCGTAGGCGCGGACGTAAAGCCCATCCTGGGACTTGACGACTGGATCTTTGACATTTCGATCACTGCAAACCGCCCCGACTGCCAGAGCATCTTCGGCATTGCGAGAGAAGTTTCCGCGATCCTTGAAAAGCCTTTAAAAATGCCCGCTCTCGACTATTCCGAGTGCGACACGGATAAAAAGCTCGATGTGACCATCGAAGCCACAGATCTTTGCCCGAGATACATAGGACACTATGTTACAGACGTTCATATCGCGGAGAGCCCCGCATGGATGAAGCGCCGCCTTGCACTTGTAGGCATCAACGCCATTTCAAACATCGTGGACATCACAAACTATATCCTTACAGAGCTCGGACAGCCCATGCACGCATTTGATGAGGCCTTCCTTGAGGGAGACCGCATCAATGTGAGAAGAGCCCACGACAAGGAAAAGATCGTTACTCTTGACGAGAAGGAATTTGAACTCACCACTGACAACCTTGTGATCTGTGACGGCGTGAAGCCTGTTGCTCTTGCGGGCATCATGGGAGGCCTTAATTCCGAGATCAGAGAGACGACCACCGGAGTTGTGTTCGAAGCGGCCAAATTTGCGAGAGACAACATCAGAAAGAGTTCACGTGCGCTCGGTCAGTCTTCTGATTCATCTGCCAGATTTTCAAAGGGCGTTGACGAATATGCCACTGTCATGGCTATGAAGCGCGCACTCCATCTTGTGGAAGAGCTCGGCTGCGGCAAGGTGACAAAGCTTCACAGAGAGGCAGGTCTCAACAACTCTCTTGAGCCCAGGGTTTTCACGGCTTCCATCGACAAAGTGAACAAGGTGCTCGGCATTGAAGTTCCGACTGCCGACATCGAAAGGATATTAAAGAACCTGAACTTTGCTCCCGAGATCAAAGGAGACGAGCTCACCATCCACATTCCCGCATACAGGGATGACATGGAAAACTATCCCGACATCGCGGAAGAGATCATCAGAATGTACGGCTACGACAAGGTCGTTCCCACATTCCTTGAGACCGCAAAGGTAACCTCCGGCGGAACGAACAGAAAGCAGAAGGCAGAGCTCAAACTCAAGCGCGCTATGTGCCAGACAGGCGCGAGCGAGTGCATCCATTATTCCTTCTTCTCTCCCGACGACCTTGATCTTTTGGGACTTCCGGAAGATGCGCCGGAAAGAAAAGCCATCAGGATCATCAATCCCATAAACGAAGACCTTTCGCTCATGCGCACCACGCTCGTGCCTCAGATGATACATGCGATAAAGAGAAACCAGAAGCGCGGAAGACTGTACGGCAGACTCTTTGAAATGGGTTCGGCTTTCATCCCGAAGAGCCTTCCTCTTGACGATTATCCTGTTGAAAGACCCACGCTCTGCATAGGTGTTTTCGGAGAGAACGAAGATTTTTACAGCCTCAAGGGTATCGTTGAAAAAGCGGGAGAGACCTTCGGACTCAAGTTCAGATATGCCGCAAAGGAGCTTCCTTTCCTGCATCCTTACCAGACAGCGGCAGTTCTCCTTGACGGTGAAGAGATCGGCTTCATGGGAAAAGTCACCTATGAGATCCAGAAGGCCGAGGAAATGCGTGTCAGCGCATATATCGCCCAGATCGATCTTTCAAAGCTTGAAAAATATTACGAAAAGACACCCGCATTTACTCCCATCCCTGCATTCGCAGAGGAGGCAAGGGACCTTGCGCTTGTAATGGACAAGAACGTGACCTGCCAGGAGGTCGAGGACGTGATAACCTCCGCATGCCGCTTCGTATCCGACGTAAAGCTGTTTGACGTGTACGAGGGCGCTCAGCTCGGCGATTCCAAGAGATCGATGGCGTTCACGCTGACCTTCACACCTGCGGAAGAGGAATTTACCTCCGAAGCGCTTGACGGCTATGTCCACAAGATACTGAAAAACCTGAACAACAAGCTCGGTATAGAGCTCAGAAGCTAAGGACAGATGAAAAGAAAAGCACTGCGCATCTTTCTCATAGTTTTTGTCTTAATTGCAACGTCGGCTGCGGTCGGCGTTGCATTTCGTTTTTTTGCTAAAGAGAACGAAGTGGAGTACAGGACAAACAAAAAGGACAGAGAGCAGGGAGTGGTGGTTCCTTTCGGCGCGGGGCTTTTTGAAAACGAGGACTTTTCTTTTCTTTACGATGCGTCATACCGGGTCGACGAAAAACACGGCATCGTCACGGTATACATGGGAAAGGGAGCCGGCCCTTTCATGACGATAGAAAAAGTGACGGAGACAACAGATCCCGGGAAGCTGTTCAGGATCAGAAAAAAAGCGCTTGAAAAGGAATTGGGGAAAACACTTGAAGGATCAAAAACGGTGCGCGAGCTGTCACTTGGAAAAAAGACTGTGTACAAGCTGCGGCTGTCTGTGTCCGAAGATATCCCTGTATCTTTGTATATCGAGCCTTATCGCGACTGCTGCGTGCTATATACGGTGACAGGTGAGGACAGAAAAGATATAGAAAGAAAGACGGAGGAGATCGCCGAGACGCTGAGGCTCAGTGAAAACGCTTATGTGACGCCAACGCCCACATTTACGCCAACGCCGACTTTCACACCGACACCGACTTTCACGCCGACACCTACTTTTACGCCGACACCTACCTTCACACCCACACCGACGGCAACGCTTACACCGACGGCAACTCCCACGCCTGCCGCAACACCTGTGGTCACAAGCATTC
>JAEENL010000196.1 GCA_016283775.1 Lachnospiraceae bacterium
CCGTCAGTCCTCGATCCAGGGCGTGATGAAGCGCATCAAAGCGAAGGGCGCGACGGTCGTGATCTACGAGCCGACGCTCGAAAACGGCAGCACGTTCTTCGGAAGCCAGGTCGTCAACGACCTCAGGAAGTTCAAAAATATGTGCGGCTGCATCATCGCGAACCGCTACGATCCGGCGCTGGACGACGTGGAAGAAAAGGTTTATACGCGGGACTTGTTCCGCAGAGATTAAGAATCATATAAAGGAGAAACAACATGAAGATTACCGTTGCAGGCGTCGGATACGTGGGACTGTCCCTTGCCGTTCTGCTCGCGCAGAAGCATGAAGTCACCGCCATCACGACCACCGAAAAGAAAGCCGAAAAGCTCAATCAGTTTATCAGCCCGATCCAGGACGACGAGATCGAACGCTTTTTCCGCGAAGCGAGAGCGGGCGAACGCAAGCTGAACCTTCACACCACCACCGACAAGGCGGCGGCGTACGGCAGCGCGGAGCTGGTTATCATCGCCACCCCGACCAACTATGACGACGAAAACCACTTCTTCGACACCAGCGCGGTCGAGGACGCGATCGAATGGACGCTGAAGGTCAATCCGAATGTGCTGATGGTTATCAAGTCCACGATCCCGGTCGGCTACACCGAGTCCGTGCGCAAGAAGTACGGCGTGAACAACATCATCTTCAGCCCGGAATTCCTGCGTGAATCCAAGGCGCTCTATGACAACCTCCATCCGAGCCGCATCGTGGTCGGCTGCGACGATACGCAGAAGGCCGAAGCGCAGATGTTTGCGGACCTGCTGTTGGAAGGTGCAAGAGCCGAAGAGGAACGTGCGGGACAGGCGCCGCAGAACATCCCCGTCCTGCTTGCGCATCTGACCGAAGCCGAGGCGATCAAGCTGTTTGCCAACACCTATCTCGCGGTGCGCGTCAGCTACTTCAACGAGCTCGACACCTACGCGCAGACCAAGGGCTTGGACACGCAGATGATCATCGACGGCGTGTGCATGGACCCGCGCATCGGCGGCCACTACAACAACCCGTCCTTCGGCTACGGCGGCTACTGCCTGCCCAAGGACACCAAGCAGCTGCTGGCAAACTACAAGGACGTCCCGCAGACCATGATCGAGGCGGTCGTGAAATCGAACACCGTGCGCAAGGACTTCATCGCGGATCAGATCATCAAGCGCAACCCGCGCACCGTCGGCGTCTATCGCCTGACCATGAAATCGAATTCCGACAACTTCCGTGCGTCCGCGATCCAGGGCGTCATGAAGCGCATCAAAGCGAAGGGCATCCCGATCATCATCTACGAGCCGACGCTGGAAAACGGATCCGAGTTCTTCCGTTCCGAGGTCGTGAACGATCTCGATCGTTTCAAGCGTGAGAGCGACGTCATCCTTGCCAACCGCTTTGACGAGCACGTCCTCGGCGACGTCGCGGACAAGGTCTACACGCGCGATCTGTTCAGAAGGGACTAACCATGGGAAAGGTACACATTGATCTCAACAACAAAACGATCCTTGTGACCGGTTCGCCCGGCTTCATCGGCGCGAATCTGGTGCTGCGGCTGCTCGGTGAACTCTCCGGCGGCACGGTCATCTCGTTCGACAACATGAACGACTATTACGATCCGGCCCTGAAGGAATACCGGCTCGGGCTGATCGAACAGGCGGCGAAGTCTTCGCCGGTACGGCACGTCTTTGTCAGGGGCTCGATTGCGGACAAGGCGCTGGTCGACCGCGTCTTTGCGGAATACAAGCCCACGATCGTCGTGAACCTCGCGGCACAGGCGGGCGTCCGCTATTCGATCGACCACCCGGACGTCTATATCGAATCGAACCTGATCGGCTTCTACAACATTCTGGAAGCGTGCCGGCACAATCCCGTGGAGCATCTCGTATACGCTTCGTCCTCCTCGGTCTACGGCGGCAACAAGAAGGTGCCGTTCTCTACCGACGACAAGGTGGACAATCCGGTGTCGCTCTACGCCGCGACGAAGAAATCGAACGAGCTGCTGGCGCATAGCTACTCGAAGCTCTACAACATCCCCTCGACGGGACTGCGCTTCTTTACCGTCTACGGCCCCGCAGGTCGCCCGGATATGTTCTATTTCTCCGCTACGCAGAAGCTCGTTGCCGGAAAGACCATCCAGATCTTCAACTACGGCAACTGCAAGCGCGATTTCACCTATGTGGACGATATCGTGGAGGGCGTGATCCGCGTCATGCAGGGCGCGCCCGAAAAGGCGACCGGCGAGGACGGGCTTCCCCTGCCTCCCTACGCAGTCTACAACATCGGCGGCGGTACGCCGGAAAACCTCCTCGATTACATCTCCACGCTGCAGGAGGAGCTTGTCCGTGCTCGCGTCCTACCCGCAGACTATGACTTCGAAGGTCATCGTGAGCTCGTCCCCATGCAGCCAGGAGACGTCCCCATCACCTATGCCGACAACAAGGGTCTTGAAGACGATTACGGCTTTCGTCCTACCATTGGGATTCGGGAAGGATTGAGGAAGTTTGCACAGTGGTATAAAGAATACTACAAAGCATAACTAATCACAAAAGCGTCGGAATGGGTTCCCCCTTTCCTGCGCTTTTTTATTTGCTCTTCAACGAAAGTTGTGGAATCTATGCGATGCAAGCCTACACTCTAACTAGTCTTCATAGCAGGATAACGAATAGAAACAGGTTTGTTGAGGATGTCGATAGGGAAGCCGAAGCTGTTTTAGCTCCGGCTTGATGCTTACTTTTCTATTATTCCTAATTGTTTCAGAAGATCGCTGCGTTGCTTTCCTCGAGCAACTTCTTAATCTCGACCTCAAAGCGGAACACGATCTCAATCCGGTCTTTTTTGTACACATGATTTCCACTCTTATTATGCGCTCCTGAAGACTATTGCTTATTCACCAAGCTTCATTTTTCAAGCAAGTCATTTCTCTGTTTCCCTCGCTCGATATCTTCCCTTATCAATTTTGTGTTACGCTTTGTTTGCAGTCCCTGCTTAGCATACCGACATATTTGATAAATCCACGTAAAATCTTAAACCATTTATGTATTTCCAATCATGCATTTTAGATCAAGAGTAATAGACCTGATCTTTTTTGAGAGAAGAATAACAAACGATCTAACAACTACTACTCTTTACCAATCTTCAATAAATCATACAATTGGCTTCTCGTTTTTCCTCTCTTGAAATCTTCCATTATTTGGTCGTGGCTTCGCTTGGTTTGTACTCCTTGCTTAATGTATCTTCCCATCTGATAAAGCCACGCAAAAGGTTTTAACCATTTATGAGCATGGTATGCTTTCCAATTGAATTCCCCTGCATGTTGTAAATAAAGAAACCCGCCTCTTCTGAGATTTGATATAGCATTCTCTACTTGTCTACCAGATCCTCGTTTTCTTCCAAAATTCCCACTGGACACAAGGTTCTCCACTAGTTTTTGGCACAAATCATTATCTGCATCTTCACACCATGTTATGCTTTTTGAAAGACCCAAATATTGCTGACATACTTTTGTAACCGTAATAGCGAGAGTATATAGCCCTGTTTGGACAAGTATCTCCCGAAACTCATTATTCCAAAAATTATCGTCTACTTCTTTATTCACATACATCATCCAATCTATCACTTGGCGAAGCCCTAATCCCGTTCGCATATGCCCTGCCATGTGTGCAAGCAAGATAAGCCCATTTTCTAGACGGGGAAGCATAGAAAAAGAGGTAGCATAAATGCTTGCATCTTTGCAATGCTTTAGTCCCTCATAAATATAGGGATCAATATCTACATCATCACTAAAATAACAATGCATTTCAAACGATATAGCATCCTTTAGGAAACCAATATGGCGTTCATATGTATGGTTCTCATCAACAATAAACTCATTCCTTATCAGCATCTCCCGAGCTGATTCTAACAAGTCTTTTGGAATAATAAAATCTATATCCCCCATCGTCCTTTGAAGAGGATTTGGGTAATAAATTGCCGCTGCCGTCCCCTTTAGAATAGCCATTGGAATACCATTTTCTTTTAGTAGCCTACACAAATTTTCCTGATAATGAAGAATGCGAATAAAATGAGCAGTATTTTGACCTTCATTTTTCTTCCATTTTTCTTGAATATCAATAGGTGCTGAACCTATTGCGATACCCAATACCGCTTGCGATTCTGCTTCTTTTAGCACTGCATCCCAATCAGTATCTTCCTGAAACGCAATGTCTTTATTCCACAGTGATTTTTGAATGGCTTGCAGCAAAACATGTTCAGTTTGATTCATTGTAAACTCCGTAAGAAAAAAAGTTTGTAAGTGTATTGTACCATAAAAGCATGACATTTCAACGCTTTTTCTGCAAAAAGAAAGCGCCGGACCGGGAAAGCCCGTATCCGACGCTTATGTCTCTATCCATTTTTTAGTTCTTTCGTTTCATTCTGCCTTCTGTCTAAACAAGCCATCATCTTCTTGATCTCATCCTCGATACGGAATTCAATCTCGATCTGGTCTTTATTGTATACATAGACGTTTTGAATGAACGCTTGCGCAATCTCATAGGTCAGTTCTGTTTCACCAAAAAGGTCTTTGCGAGCCCTCCGAGATGTTCAGCTGTTTCGGAGATTAGCTTCTCTTTTCCATGTTCCTCAATAATCCCAAACAACTGCTGTTCAGCATCTTGGATCTTAACAGACAATACTTCTTTGACGTTCAAATATGCTTCCTTTGAAAGCGATCCGTCGGCATATGATTCATATTGGAGAAGTTTGTCCGCTTTCCACTGTTGAATAGACTTTGAAAGTGTTTTCTCCTGCTCGGCATAGCTTCTCATGTTCTCTTTGCTTTGCTTCTCAGCCTTTGCTCCGGCATTGATTTCGGCATTCGGACGCGCCATAACTGATATAGGTATCGGATGATCGAAAAGCAGGTGTCATATTCCCCGGAATCTTCGCAGGCGACGAAGTACCGCCGAAAGTCCGGCGAGAAGGAGTCACTGATATTCACCGCCAGTTCAATTGCCTCTCCGCGAAGCCGCAGCGTATTCGGTTGATTGCTGACCAGATAGTCTTTGGGTTTCAGAAAACGAATTGCTTGATCTCGATCCATGCGATAACTCGATTCAGTTGGATTTACTGGAAGATGCTTCATATTCGTTATCGCTCCATATCCACATTTCGCTCTGCTTCCCATTCCCGCTGATACCGTTCCAGCAAACGATAGATTGTCCGTTCAATCTCCTGCCCGGTCGTTCCGTCCGGGAAAAAACGCTCAATCTTGTTTCTGCGGAACACAATCGTTTCGTACATGGGCTTTTCGACAGTCAGCGCCCTATCGATCTCTGTATCGTTGATCTTTTTATCGTCCGAAAGCTTTCGAAGCTTCTGCGCCTGAGAGAGCGAGGGCGATACCTGATCGCGTGCCAATATCTCCTGAACAATTTCCTGGTCGCCTTCATCGAGATAGGAAATCTCAACAGCTGGCGTTAGCGCAAGTTTCCCTTCGTCCACCATATCCATGAGGGCAGGAGAAAGGCTGTTGAGGCGAATGAATCTTTGTATTTGACGAACGCTATCCTCCGATTGCTCTGCTACATCATCTACAGTGTTTCCCGAAAAAGTCTCGCCATCATGGCGAGACTTTTTCAAAGGACGCCCCATCTTTCTTCTTAGGGCATCCATCTTCATCTGATACGCCTTTGCTTTCTCGCTCGGCAGCAGCTTGTCGCGCTGCCGGAGATTGCTGTCCACCATGAGAATGATGGCAGTATCATCATCTACGTCCCGAATGATTGCAGGAATTTGATTAATGTTGGCTCTACGGCAAGCTTCCACACGGTTGTGTCCGGAAATGATCTCATACCCTTCTCCCTCCGGATTGGGGCGGACGATGATCGGAGATATGACGCCGAATTCCGTTACGCTGTCCACCATCTCCTTCATCTTTTCTTCGGTATACAGACGAAACGGCTGCTTTGGAAACGGATGAAGATCGTCGATCACCAGTTTGATTGGTAATCCTTCCCCCTCCTTCCCGCTTTCTCCGAAAATGGATTTATAAAGCGGAAGCGGCATCTCAGATGCGTTTGGCTTTTTAGTGCTCATTTGCGCGGATCACCTCGTTTACGAAACGCGCATACGCTTTGGCAAGTCTGCACCAACGCTGATACGCATACAGGCTCATGCCCAAATCTGCGCTTTCCGTCGCACGGACGGAACTCGGAAGCTCGGTCTGATAGATCGTCATGTATTGCCCGTAGGTTTTGCGCAGCGTCTCGATAACATCTCTCTTGTAATAAGAACGATTGTCCTTTCGCACGATTAGAATCCCCTCGATGCAAAGATCGTGGTTCGTTTCCTGGCGCATCGCATAGATCATGCGAAGGATAACCACTAACCCTTGCATTGCGAAAAACTGCGGCTCGACCGGGATCAGAACACTATCAGCTGCCACCAAAGCATTTCGCGTCAACACGCCGAGGCTTGGAGAACAGTCGATGATGATATAGTCGTATCGATTTCTCACCGCATCCACAAACTCTTTGAGCAAGTATTCATTTGCCGCGGCAGCGACCAACGTGCCTTCAAACCCTTGCATCCGAACATTCGATGGAAGCAGTTCGATTTTCTCATTGTTGATTAGGATGCCTTTCTTGGGATCAATCGGCTCGTCATGCAACGCAAGGCTCATGACGTTCATGACCGTATACTTGAGCTCATCCGGGAATTTATAACCAAGCGCCATCGTTAGGTTCGCCTGCGTATCCATGTCGATCATGAAGACTCTTTTTCCTTTGCGAACCAGACCGGCGCCGAGATTCACGGCGGTCGTCGTCTTTCCGACACCGCCTTTCTGATTTACGATTGCAATTACTTTTGCCATGATGGGATCTCCTATATGATTGAAAGTAATTCCTGGTAGTTCAACCCGCTATGATTGCGGGCTTCGTTTTCGCCCCGATCCGACTGCTCTTTGATTGTGAGCACATATCTTTCGATCTCCGCTATCTGCCGAGCCGCGCAATGCTGTGAAGCGTTCAACGCGGAAGTATCATAGTCCCTGTGTGCCGTCATCGCGTCCCCGAAGAATCACTCCGGATTGTTGCGCCGTTTTCGATCGCCAGTCGGACGGTTCTCCGCTAAAGCACACGGTCTGTATCGGATGAAGCCTGTTCAGTTTTGAAGGTGCTTCGATCCCGTCCGCAAGCGGCAAAAGAAAAAACCGAATGCAATGACAGAAGGGTGTTCACCGATCGCTCGTCCCTTGCTCTCATTGAAGCGAGAACAAAACGATTCCTATGAACATCCGCTGCCGTATGCATCCGGCTTGGGATCGATATTGGTTTGTCAAGGTCAGAGTGTTCGATTTCCCTGTCGAAAGGTTTCCCTTTTGACTTGGGGCTGTCCTCCTGTTGACGGCTTTATCTTAACAGGCACAGATTCCAAATAACAGAGCAGAAAATGGCGGATCGAAATGTGAACAATTTGCATGGAAACAAACAGAATTGGTGCATAATCAATATTATTTTGCATATTCGTGTACGGAATACGCGCGTGGATCACCGTATTTCGATTTGTCAAGTGTTAATGGGGGTTCAAAAACCTTCCAACTTTGGCGGATTTGATACGAAACGAAACCTTTTTCGCATTAAAACCACCAAAACTGAAAAAGCCGACCATCCCTTCGGACGATAGGCTGTGATCTCGCTATTCTTCGATTAACAGTTTTAAACCATAAGAGGATCGAATCCCAGTTTCTTCAAAAAGTCATTCGCTTGCTGGATCCCGTCGTTCCACATAACCCGTAGAATCCATTTCAGCGCCAGATGGCGTTTATTTGAATCGCTCAAGCATTTATGCGCTCTATCCAACATCAGCGTGCTCAACCAGTCCGGCAAGCGCATTGCCAAAGCGACTGTCACTACAAAGTCAATCGTAATCTTCTCCTCCGGCGCATCCAGCCATCTTCGCAGCGTGGTATCTGAAATGTGCATCAGTTCGGCAACTCTTTCAAGGCTCAGCTTGTTCCGTTTGCGCAGCAGCTGAAATCCTTCCTTAAAGGTGTCTGGAAAGTCCTCCCGAAATCTCTTGGTTGCGATCAGTTCATTTACACCTAATTGATCCGCATCGCTTTCAAGATAGAAGCAAGTTTGCTTCGCGTAGGCAACATCGTAATGCATTCTGCCGAATACATACTTGTCCACATGCTGCTGTTCGTATTGTCGAACGAACCGGATGCAGCATTGATCCACATGCGCGTTTGCCCACATAGACAGTCTCGGTCCTTGGACGCCTTCTCTGAAGAAAGCGGGATCGTTCCGTACAATATGCCCATCCGCGTAGGTGTAGAGTCCGCTGTCAATCAGTTTGCGGAATTCATCGTCTTTCTCGTACAGCCTTCATGCCCCTTCTCTGTCAATCACAAAGGTCTGCTCATCCTTCTCCCATGCGTTGTGATCAAATGCGAACGGTTCAATCCTGTGGTGATCCGCGCAGTGCAGCGCCCCTCTCGCATCCACATGCCCCAGCTGGATCATCCTTGCCCGAACTCGAAACCAAGGCAACTCAAACCGGTTGGCAATCTCTTCGCCGACCACCTGATACCGATAGCCGACGTGCGGGCATTTCGTAGTGTTCTGCAGTTCGGTATGAATGATGTCTTGTGTCGCCGTCACGGGCATAAGAAGCCCGTATGCGCCGCGATTCGCCTGTTTTTCCATCCAGTACACGGGATCGTTGATCTTCATATCTTCCCGCATCTTGACCTTTTCCGTTTTGATCGTTTGCGGATCGTTGTTGCCCATCTTCTGGAGCCGATAAAACAGATAATGTTCCTCAAAGTGAACGCACTCGTGATAGATATGAAAACCCGCGTATCTCTGCTGCACGGCGTTCGTGTTGATAACGATGGTGTTTGCAGGGATACAAATAATCCTCAAAGCGTCATAACGTCGTTGCAAAACCAGAATCCGCAAAAATGGATTCCATACGAATAGTCCTCTTCTATTTTCCAAACCTTTCCCTTGCTCTTCTTAAGTCGTCTTCATTATCAATCTCACACCACATTTCTTCCGGCACTTCAACAATCCTGAAATCACATTCTCTCAAATACATAAGACTCCCAAGAACCTTCTCATAATAGCTTTGTTCACCCATATTCTCCACATACCATTTGACGAGTGGGATATACTTTGCACAAAACGTCTTTGTGAAGCGATACATATTGACTGTTTTGCGGGTGTCTGTATAATCAAACCCCTGACCCTGCCACTTGCCGAGAATTAACTCCGTTGCCATATCACCTTGAACCCTAATTACAGAACCGTCCATTGTTTGCGGATTAAACGGGCTAACCAAAATGCTGCATTCGCCTTTCCCTTCCATTAACTTTTCAATCAGTTCACGATGATAATAAATATCACATTCGAGCATCAACATATCTTCATTGCAGAAATCTGAGGCGGCAGAAAGTGAAACGATATTATTGGTCGTCAGATACCGATCGTTTTCATAATAAGAAATCTTAACGCCGTTCCACTCATTTCCGATGTGTTCTCTGATATAATCTGCCATGTGACCGACAACAATCCCGATTTCTGTAATTCCGAGAGATGTCAAACAGTTCAGCGCGTTCACAAGCAGCGGAGTGCCGTTGACCTCGGCCATTGATTTTGGAATCGTTTCTGTAATCGGATACAGCCTTTTCCCAAAGCCTGCCGCCAAAATCAAAGCTTTCATAAGCAGTCCTTTCTATACATTCACAATATTTTATGCTTTCTTTTCTTTTTTCCTTCGAAACAGTCCTTTAACAACATTCTTTACATAAGTGAAGCTTTCCATATGAAACAGAATACTGATTGCCAAATATGACAGAACGCCGACCACGATCTGGACCGCAAGCGTGATCCATGTTTTCAATCCAAAAAGCTGCATGCACCAAACCAGCCCGCCCATAATGGCTGCCGCCCCGAAATTCGGCAGCAGATCCGAAAACTGCTCTTTGATCGTATAGTTCAGCAGTTTCACATTCGGCCATGCATTTACGACCGCGTTAAAAATAGTGGCAACAAAAAAGCTCCATGCAATCGCGATCGTGCTTCTGAAAACAAAAGTGGCGATGATCACCACGGTTATTCCGAATCCCTTTTTTATATACTCAAGCCGCAGGACAATGTCGCTTCTGCCTAACGCTTTAATCGCCTGTAAATTGGCTTTGTGCATCGGCATAAACAGATAGGTAATGCTGATGATCTGTAAGAACGGAACACATCCGAGCCACTTATCCGTCAAAATCAAGGAAACAAAACTCTCGCCGCATACCGCCAGCCCTACCAGTAAGGGGGATAATAGATAGGCGCTGACCTTGATCGACCTTCTCGTCATCTGCAAAAGACGTTCCTTATCATCTTGCACCATGGAAAGCGCGGGAAACAATGTCTTGCTAATCGATGTGTTGATATTATCAACGATCAAAGCAGGAAATCGCTTTCCACGATCATAGAAAGATAAATCCTTTGCGGTAAACACTTTTCCGATGATCAGACTTCTCATGTTTTCATACAGCTTCTGGATCAACTCTGCGACAAGAATGCGGCTTCCGAATCCAGCAAGCCCTCTTGATCTCTCTCTTGAAAACATGAGTTGCGGATGCCATCCGCATGTAAAGTGCAGAAAAACCGTATCAATGACCGAATTGGTTAAGTACTGCGCAACGAGCGCCCATACACCATATCCTGCATTAGCCATCCATATTCCGACTGCCGCCGATATCACAGTCCCTACCAATGTAGCAAAGAAGAACTTCCTAAATTTCATGCTGCGAGAAATATACGCATTCTGCACGGAATTCAATGAAGCAAGAATTAACTTCACAGAGAGGACGCGAAGGACTGGACTCGCCAAAGGCTCCTTGTAGAATTTTGCTATGAATGGTGCCGCAAAAAAGATGAGGGCATACAGTACAGCAGATACTACAAGATTAATATAGAAAACGGTCGAAAAGTCAAGCGCATCTGCATCCTTCTTTTGGATAAGTGCATTACCGAAGCTATCCGAAACAAATACATTTGCTATGGTGATAAAAACATTTACCAATGTAATGACGCCATAATGCTCCGGATCTATAATTCTTGCCAGAATAATGGATACGATAAAACTGACAGCTTGCGCCGAAATCCTTTCTGCATAAGTCCAAAACAATCCTTTGGCAACCTTTCCGCGAATGGATGTTTCTTTGGGCATGGATACCTCCTTTTCTTTAGAAGAAGTGTTCAGCGCAGCGGTCTCGAATGCAGCACCCTTTCGTTATAAACCAAATGATTTTCGGGAATATTACCTTTCACGACAGTTCCCGCACCGATGATGCAATTGTCTCCAATGACAGATCCTTTCAAAATGGTCACATTTGCAGCGATCCAAACGTTTCTTCCGATAGTAACGCTTCCAGTAGTGAACTCTTTCTTAGAAAAGCCGTCTTTCGTGATCACATGATCGTGATCATAGATGCATACATTCGGTCCGATGCTTGTTCCGCTCCCAACGGTGATCTGTTTCTTGGATACAATGATCGTATTACGATTTATGTTCACATTATCCTCAATTGTGATGGACCCGTTTTCGGATGCACACAAAAACACATTTTCGTTTAACAAAACCTTTCCGAGTTGGATGCGTCCATTCTGCGAAATCTTCAAATCTGTAGTTTTTTTGATAGAATACCGATCCCCGATCAATCTCTCTTTATACTTGATTCGCAGAATTGTTTTTTTGATTCGTTCACGCATGATAGTTCAGATTCTCCTTTGGCAAAACTAGCAGATCCCCGAGTTTTCGTTCAAATGAAGGCGGGTTATATTTTGAAAAACCCGCTCCGCTGAAAAAGGTCATCTCACCGAAATAGACCTTTCCGTTAATGCAGTAAAGATCGATCCTGACCTGAGGAAACTCAGCGGAAAGCTTTTCCGCAATCACGATCATTTCCTGCAAAGTTGCCGGAGGCTCTTTGTGCAGCTCCGGCGCTCTCGGAAAACTGATCTGCACATCCAACAGATTCCAGTCCGCGTCATACAGGTTTCGTCTGTGATTGGTGCGCCGGTCGAAATCCACCTGGATCATCCGGACCTTGCCGCCGATGCAAAACAGCTTATAATCGTTCAGCTCATCCGTCCGATCGTCTTTCATATACTGCTCACAAACGATCCGCTTCTCTATGTTCCTGTAATGATACTCCTTTTTTTCCTGATAAAAATCCATGGAAAGCCAACGATCCAGCTTTTCCCGCGCATCTTCAAAATCAAGCTTTGATTTGTCGGTACAAATGATATTGTAGGACGCTCCGTGGTTGCATTTCAAAACAAACTGTTCAGGGAGCGCATCAAAATCGATTTCAGATGCGGATCGGTAAACGCCCAACAGCGGAATCAGATATTTTTCACCGATCGTCTCCCGAATGTGTTCCCTGACCGCGTATTTATCCGCATACAGGGAATACTTCGGATTATGATCGTGCAGCTTCAGCCATTGCAGTTTTTCGTTGAACGTCTTCGGCGATCTCAGATCCGGCCAATAGCCGAGCCTGTGATGAAACATGACCTTCAGATATCGTTCGTCATCATTCCGCCGATCGTAAAAGCGCAGAAGGGATCTGTACGCCCGATCCTTAACCTTTCCGAATATGCTCATTGATCCAACCTCAGAATCGCCTGATACACTCTTTCGCAGTTGTGGTCGTCATACGGCTGGAAAAATGCCTCTGCACGCTTCAGGTATTCCTCCTGCATCTGACAGCCATCGCGAAGAACCGTCTTCAGATATGCGACGACCTCCGCTCCTTGTGAAAGCACCGGGCCGAAGCCGTCGCGTTCATAAACGAAGAATCCCTCCTGATAATGCTTTTCCCGATACTCTTCCTTATCAAACTGATAATAAATGATCGGTTTATGCATATACGCATAATCGAAGAACACGCTCGAATAGTCCGTGATCAGTACGGAGGACCGCATCAGAAGATCCTGCACATCGTAATCCTTTCGGTGCGCAATGACAATACTCTCGTCCTTTTCAACCGCATCGTCAAACAAACAAGTATACGGCTGGAATGTATAATGCAGATAGAAGACCGCACGGTAACCATTCTCCCGAAGAATCGACCGCAGGTTCGGATCGTTCAGCAATTCCCGATAAACCTGATAATACTGCGCCTCCCGGAACTTCTCGGCCTCCGCTTCGGACGCACGTTCCTTCGAAGAGTCCGACGTTCTGAGCCAGCTTCGGAATGTCGGCATGATCAAAACCATTTTTTCGGGGGCAGCTGCATGCTGCAAAGCGTCAAATCTGCAGAATCCGGAAAGGACGATGTTCTTGTCCGGATATGCAAACATTTTTTTGATATAATCGTATTCTGCTTTGGCGCCGCTGACATACAGATCAAATCCGACCTTTCGGAAATCAAACGCATCCGGTCTGAAGTCCTTGGATATGCCATGCTTCAGATTGATCTGTCTTTGATCTTTTCTTCTATAAAAATAAAGCTTGGTCAATCCGGAATATTCTTCAAAAGGTCTAACTCCATGGATCTGGCTACATACTCTCTCCTTCGCAGAGAAAAAAAGGATGCAATGCAAAAAGGAATCATAATTGACTACACGTCCCAGTTGTTCGACCTTATGTCTTTCAGCCGAATCCTTGGTGATCATGTAGTATGCCGAAATCTCCGGATGGTTTTCACGAATATACTTAAAGAAATGATATCCGTTATCTCTCGCTTCTGTCTTTTTTTCACTGAAGATCCAAATATCCTTTCTTTGTAAAACCAAGCTGAAGATAAATGCTATGATTTGTGCGAAGATAATCTGTATTGCGGCATAAGTTTTCTTAATACTTTTCATAATAGTTAATGATCCTATCTTGATTGTTGCGTAGTAAAACTGAGATTGCCATTATCTGAATTAAAACAATCATAAGATTTTGATTGTAAATGCATATTTGTGTCATGCAGATAACTAAAAAAGCAACAATCAAAGTTATATTGTATGAATCGTTGACTTTATCTGATTTATTCTTAATATCGGTTATTGTTTTATGAAAAATGATTTGTAATGGTGTTTTTAGTACCATGAAAAACAACCATCCGCCCAACAATCCCGTGCACGCAAGAACCTCTACGAATGTATTATGCGAATATGCAGAAAAAGAGGAATACAATCTGTAATTATTTAACCCGACTCCAATTACCGGGTTCTTTATGAACACCAGCAAAGCATCTGATATCATACTTAAGCGGATTGTCCATGTTCCCTCCGTGCTCTCTAAATCTTGCATTCTTCTTGTAATCGTATCACTTGCAAGATAGAAATGGGACCCATATCGAATTATCACAAACACTACCGATGCAACTAATACTAATGTTGACATAATTCTAATTGATCTTCTCACTTGAGATACTCTTGTTCTAAATGCAAATAACACCCACATCAAAAACACGAGAACAAAGCCAATCGTTGACTTTCTTGATCCTGTTAGCATAATCAAATATAGCAATATAGCCGAGCCTGTGACAGATAAAACTATAGACCATATATGTCGTTTTAGTTTTCCACATATTCTTAAGAAGCTCCAGCCACCAAACAATAAATAAACGCCTAATGTATTTGTATTATAATCCTCAGATAAAGAGAGTTTTCTCCCAACTAATACCGCATTTCCTGATAACATATAAACTGATATAATAACTGAACCAATAAAGAAAGCCCATGGAATAATATCTGCTTCTCCAGTTCTATATGCAACAAGGCAGATTAGATATCCAACTAGAATTATCTCCAAAAGAAACAATGCTTGTTGAATTACGAGAGATCGGTCATTTGCAATAAAAAAGCTCGTAATTGTTGCCATCATCACAAATAATACAAGCCATTTGAACTCTTTAAAGGGAACAAAATAAAAAGTACTTCCTTCTGAAATCAAAACCGAAACGGTCGACGCAAATAAAAGAACAATCGATAACCTTGGGACATAAATGCCTATCGCAGTAAGCGAACTATTGTAAATAAGATAACTAATTAACAATAGTTTCGGAATCAAATACTTATCAAATTGCAATCCTTTTGTCTTCATTTTACATCCTATCAAAAAACAATATCGCCGGAAACATGACAAATCCTCTTTTCTTGCGGCGGCAAAGTCATATAATCATGATACATTATACTTAAATAATAATCACTATTATTCATAATTAAGAAATTCTTTCCTTCAAACTGTATTCTGCGAGAAGGAACCATTTCCTTGAAAGCGAAAATGAAATTATTATCTCTTGCCATACGATAAGAAAAGCACGTCAAATTGGATGTCGGCGTTTTTGAGTACTTTGTGCAATACTTGAGATAGTAGTTTTCGAGTATCTTTTCGGGCAGTATCAACGATGCCAATCTATGCATAACTCGTTTCACGAATAGAGTTCTTCTTTCATCCGTTTGGATGAACCGTAATAACAATAAAATCTTTCTAGCATTATTAATGTGTCTGTTTGCTTTTCTGATGCTGTTATCCGTATAATCGAAAGGATAGATATCTACAAATATACCCCTCTCCGCCAGTTTCTCAGATCCTTTTTCAGGAAAAACCGTTCCGCGTTTTCTTACCTTAGCACTGTACTTACCAAAATTCGGTTCGGTCTCTCTTGTTTGAATACAGTACTGCGGAGCAAGCTCTTTTTCTGCAACACGAATGAAGCGTTCATAATCATCCCTCAGCATTCCGATATCAACATCGTCATCCCAAGGAATAAACCCGCCATGCCGTATAGCGCCTAAAGCTGTTCCGCTATCTAAGAAATAAGAAATGTTGTATTTAGTACAAATCGCATCAATCTGCTCTAATATTTCCAACTCAACGAGTTGCAGTTTCCTAAGTGTTTCTATTTCCATGCTTTTCTTCATCCTCGAATACGAATGACTTAATGAATCATATAATTATCCGTTAATGCGATTTAATATGCTTATGGCCGCCTTCGGACCAATCAGTTTCATTGCCATGACGAACACTTTATATTTCATCCCCGGCGCTACAGCAAAAATCCTCTTGTTTTCTTTTACCGTATGTATAACATCTTTTTGTTCTTCTAAAGTACATTTTTTTAACTCATTCAACTTTGCATAAACCGATCTCATCATTCTTTTCCGTATAAGTTTCGCTTTATATGAATGATCATCCTTCGTCTCTTCAAAAAACTTGCCTGCTATCTTCACAGTATCCGTAATATTCTTACCTTTGATGCTGCTTGTAATTGAGCCGCTCCTCATCATTCTATGATAATACCATTCTATTCCGGAACCAATATATGTATCTGCACACATACAAATATGTGCTGTCCAATCCATATCTTCATGAAGCATACCATTCATAAAGCGTATTTGATTATCCTCAATAAGGCGATGAGATACGATTGTTTTTACAGCTGGCCATGTATTCTGTGATTTAATCATTTCCCATTCGAGAGCTCGTTCCTTTGTCAGTGGCTGTTGCAAATAAGTCTCAAAGGATCGATCATTTTGAATCACTTTTTCGGGATATACCTCTGTTAATCTTGTAATCAAAACATCCGCTGGTTGATCCGCCAATGCTCTGGAAAATGTCTTAAGTGCATTGGGCGCTATCCAATCGTCACTATCGATAAAAATCAAATAATCACCAGTCGAATGATCTATTCCATAGTTCCTAGCATCTGATAATCCGCCATTATTCTTGTGGAAAGCATGAATTTGACTATATTGACTATCGTAAAAATCGCACAATTCCGGGCTGCGGTCTGTAGAGCCATCGTCGATCAACAGAATCTCATAATTGTCAATGCTGTCAGATTTCTGCTTAACAAGACTCTCAATGCATTCAGGAAGATACTGCTCCATATTATAAACCGGGATTATTACTGAAAACATCATATAAGAATCTCTCTGTTGATCATTTTTTGGGACTGCAGGCAACATATATATCTCTGTACTGTTCAGATATTGTTTTCCAATTGAATTTACTCACCAAAGAGAGACAATTTGATGACAACGTATCATAGTTTTCATAAGCTTTTAGGATGCAATCTGCGAGTTCCTTACTGTCTTTATCAGACACAGCATAGCCTACGGTCGCATCGTCAAACTGTCCATCAAAGCCTTGACCTTTTGTGTAAATAACAGGAAGCCCTTGACTCATTGCTTCCGCATATACCAACCCAAAGGATTCCGTATGTGACGGCATTACGAATACATGCGAACACCTGAGATAATCAATAACTTGATCTAATCCACACTTGTCATGATATTCAATATAATTTCTGCTTTCTACCAATTGTTTTGATTTATCATCCCGAATCTCTCCAACTAAGGATAACCAAACTGTTTTTCCATTCTTTATCAATATGTCACAGGCTTTGATTACTCCATCGAGATTCTTATTCTCATTAAACCCAGCAACCATAATGAGCTTGATCATTTCATCAGACGGTCTCTGTCTGCTGATATACAAGTTATTGTGAAAAACATCGTCAATTCCATTTGGTATGACGAGCGATTTTTCATATAATATTGAATGATACTTTGTTGGAAACTTTTCTATAGTCTCTTTCTGAAAAACTCGGCTTAAAAAGATCACTTTCTGTGCATCAAGCATGATTTTCAACCCTAAAGGAACCAAAAATGGCATTCTCTTTAGAAACACATTGATATCAACGCTTCTTACTGCAACTATATAAGGTATGTGTATTTTTCTTGCTATAGTATATGCTGCATACCCTGAAGAAAAAAGAGTATGCGCATGAATTAAGTCACTTTGACTAATTGTAAAATCGCGATATAAATCTCTGATAATTTTTCGCTGTTTTCCAAAAAAAGTTATCCTATCAATTTGGCTAAAATGGTTATATATATGAATATTCGCCGGAAATTTTTGTGACACCGTTTCCCCAGGTTCGCAGTGAGAATACACCTCACTCTCAACCCCCATGCTGCTCAATCTGTCAAACAATTCCTTATATAAGCTTTGTTTGTGATAACCTCCCAGTATCTGTAATACTTTCATGCGTTATAATCCCCCGCCTCAACGCACCAATCCGACAGTTCTTTTGTAATCACATCTATTGCATCTTTGTATTTTCTGTAGTACTGTTTCCATATCCCGACATTTTTGCTTGATTTCTCCGGAACTAGATACTCCTTTTTCTTGACATGGTCTACTTCGGAAAAATTAAGAAACCGAAGGAGTTTCTCAACTGTTATATCATAATTTAAGACGAGATCTTCAAATCGAACGTAAAAAACATTAACATCATCAACCTGATTACGTCTTAGCATCCTTTGCTGCGTAACAAATCTGTACCCTGCCTCAGCGGTTTCCAAATCATTGTCTAAACCAACACCCCACAGAATATTGTCTATATACATATCTCTCGGATCGCGAGAAACGATAATCAGCTTGCTATTATTCAGATATCTGTAAATGACCAACGGATTATTCGGAGATATTGCCTGATCCAGTATTACATATCCTTTTTCATTTTCGGGAACATAATGCTCGAACAGCTTTTCAAAATACTTTTTCGTTTGCACTGAAAACTCGTCTTGTGTCGGCGCCGAAAATCTTACTGCTTTGATCTTTCTGTTCGCCGTCTTATACTTTCCCTTGGAAAGGTACTCAATCGCCCATCTCCACCGATCAACGATATATTGAAAATAGTTTTTCTGAAACTTATTGTAGTAATAATCTGCTTTGTATTCAAACTTGGTTAAGCTGTCAATGTATTCTTTTGTGATCTGCATAAATTCTGGAGTTATCCTTTTCGAATATCCGAGACCAGCCGGTTCAAATGGATTTTTCCCTCCTGAACGTGCACATTTTTTACAGAATGCATAGTACTCTTCAAGTGCTGCAGCTGAATTGATTAACTCCCAGTTATTCACCAGCACATCTTCCAATTGAGTAATGCCGTGAGGATCTTTTATGAGCCTGATTTCTGCTCCACATTCATGTGTGTTGCGAAACTCCTTTACCAAATCTACTACTGCGCTAGATCCAGATGAAAAATAGCCCGAAACACAAATATAGGAAACGCTTTTCATTCCGTAGTCCCTCTTTTGTATAATTGCTTAACTATTTCTCTTGCTTCCGAAAAGCAATAAGAATACCACTCAGATTCGCGAATCGCTCGAATTGTTTCATCAGAAAACCTATATCGTAAATGTCTTGCCGGGATTCCGACTACTATCGAGTATGGTTCAACATCCTTTGTTACAACGGAACCAGCCCCAATGATCGCACCATTTCCGATGGAGACACCTTGTTTCACTACCGAATTTGCTCCGATCCATACATCGCTTCCAATAACTGTTGGCTTCTCGACGTCAAATAGAACCATTTTGCCATCGCCATTCCCCATCTTGGGATAAGTGGAAATGGCATGGATATCATGTTCCCCTAAACCAATTTTTGATCCAGGGCCTATTGAACAATAATTTTCAATAATCGCATTGTTCACGATAACATAAGGTGAAAAATGATTATCATGACCTATTTTTGCATTTTCATAGATAATAACTCCTTTTGAAAAGCTATTACCCTTCCCGCATTTGCAAAACACAAAATGTCGATGTTTAATTGTATTTGCTACCCTGGCTATTCTCGACATGATTTTCATTGCTCACAGTCTCCACCAAATCATTCCAGATGCTTTTAATTCATTGACCTTGTATATCCCTTTCACATCAATGAGTACTTTCTGCTCATCTGGAACTGTCCTGAATAAGGTCTTAATCCTTTCAATTCCTAATGCTTTAAACGCGTCATGAGCAACTGCTACGACCACACAATCAGCATCAGTAACGTCTTCGATCTTGGTCAACTTCACGCCATACTCATGCATTGCGTCTTTTTCACTTGCCCAAGGATCGACTACTATAGGCTTGATGCCATATGTATTCAGTTGCTTAATGATGTCATCAACCTTACTGTTTCTGGTATCAGGGCAGTTCTCTTTAAAAGTCAAGCCGAGGATAACAACCTTGCTCTTCTTCGGAGCTTGACCAGCTTCTATCATCTTCTTAACAGCCTTGTCTGCTACAAACGCACCCATAGAGTCGTTCACAATACGACCATTTAGGATAATCTGGCTGTGATATCCCAGCTTCTCCGCTTCATAGGTGAAATAATATGGGTCAACACCGATGCAGTGACCACCTACCAAACCAGGTCGAAAGCCTAACGCATTCCATTTAGTATTCATGCCGTCAACGACCTCATTTGTATCAATGTCCATACGGTCAAACACCATGGCCAGTTCGTTCATAAAGGCAATATTGATATCACGCTGGCTGTTTTCTACTACCTTGACGGCCTCGGCTGTTCGAAGGTTTGACACAGGATGTGTACCCACCTCAATAACAAGATCATATACTGCCTTAATGGTCTCAAGACTATCTTGATCAATTCCGCTTACGATCTTATGGATGTTCTCAAGCCTATGCACCTTGTCGCCAGGATTGATGCGCTCGGGGCTGTATCCGACCTTGAAGTCAATCCCGCAGGTTAGACTGCTCTGTTTCTCCAGAATAGGAATGCAAACATCTTCTGTGCAGCCCGGATATACGGTTGATTCGTAAACCACAATAGAACCTGGAACGAGATTTCTGCCAACTATCTCGGAAGCACTAACAACAGGCGTAAGATCAGGCGTATGATCCATATTCACAGGGGTTGGAACAGCTACAATAATAAACTTTGCTTTTTTTAATTCTGTTTCATCTGTGGTGAAATGGATATTTGTATTCTTGATTTCCGTATCCCCAACTTCCATAGTTGGATCAACGCCTGATTTATACAATTCAATCTTCGATTTGTTAAGATCGAAACCTATTACATTAAGCCCCTTCTTTGCAAAAGCATGTGCGATTGGCATACCGACATAACCTAGTCCGACAAGAGCAAGCGACTCTTCTTTGTTGATAAGCGCGTCAAACAGTTTCATATCTGATCTCTCCTTAATCCACTCCTGCATCAATAAAAGCTATCTCGTGCTTTCAGCTTTTTCCCACACGGGTTTTGATTTTCCCGTAACTATATTGATAACGCCTTTCCATTGCGCGATAATCGTCATGCAGTAATATGTGATGAACCTAATAATTGTATTGTTACTCTTAGTAAGCCAGCCAATTACAGCAAATAAATAAAACATAGTTTGCAACGCAAGTGTAACCTTCCAAAATACACCACAAAAAAACGCAAGCGGAATATTCAAAACAAATACGAGCAAATGCATCAGCCAAAGTAAGTATCGGCAGGTACGGTGACCAAGATAAAAATAAGAAAACCAACGATAGGAAAAAACATTTAAGATTCTTATATCCGGTAGGATACCACGAAGAATTATACGGTTCATTCGAACCTTACGTTTAAATTCGTCTTCGTTGACTTCTCCCGCTTTTTCATAGGCGACAGCATCCGGATTATATACTGCTCGTTTTTTTTTCAGCGCATACAACACGGGAAAGCTGGAATCATGGCACTCGATAGGCGGAATCACAACGTAATCTGCGTTACGCACCGCATAAATAGCGCCGTTTCCAGCAGTAATCGTCTGAATCCGACTTTCAATGCTCCTGCACAGCAGATCAAGTTTCCAGTAGAAACCTTCCGAATTTGCGGTATTGCTCCCATCAGTGTTCATATAGCGAAGCTGTCCGGACACATAGGCGATCGATGGATCCGTAAAATAGGAGACCAGTTCTTTGACCGCGTTCGGTTCAAACATAGCGTTTGCGTCCGTCATGATTAGAATCTCTGTATTACAAAGCGCCTGCGCTTCGTTCTGTGCATTCGTTTTCCCGTAATGATTGACGGATTTATGGATACGAATATCGCGGTCCGGATTGTCCATGATAAACGTCTCAACGATTTCGTCCGTTTTATCCGTTGAGTAATCCGACGCGATCAAAAAAGAAAGCTTGTCCTTCGGATAATCCGTGTTCAGCAAATTTGCCAGCTTTTCCCCGATAACCTTTTCCTCATTATGAGCAACAACCATGATCGTCACAGTTGGCTCATACGATTCATCCTTTTTATTCTGTCTCCTGATCAGCTTCTTCAGAACGACGAGCGATGCCGGGTACCCCATCATCGCCCAAAAGATGATGAAAGCGGACATCCCCCACAATATCTTCAGTACCAGCATGTGTTCCGTTTCCTTCCTTCTTGGCTATCGGTATTCTTTCAATTCTATCGCGTCTATTTTGCCGTTGTCTATCAATTAAAGACGCGGTTATTGCAGCATCTCAATTTCCAAAGAATTTTATCGGCATTGCGGGACTGCCGACCGCAGTGTATCTGGACGGAATATCCTTTACGACCACAGCACCAGCACCGACGATGCTGTAATCGCCGACGGTTTTTCCCTGTATAATCTGCATGCCAGTTCCGAGCTCACTGCACCGTCCGATTTCCGTTATTCCTGATACGTTCACACTCGGGTAGAGTGTTACAAAATCATGCAGAATCGCATCATGTCCGATCGTACAGTCAAGGTTGATAATGACGTGACTGCCGATCGAAATGTTTACCGTAATGATCGTGTGCGCACAAATGATTGTGCCTTCTCCGATCGTGACCAGATCGGACATTTCAACAGAGGAGTCAATCAACGTGCCGAATCGAATGGATGGATTATATGTTTTGACACGTTCAATGATACGCTCCCTGATTTTTGATGCGCCTACAGCGCAAACAAAATATGCGTCCGCAAACTGCGCAACATCCTCGGTCTTGCCGAGCACAGGATATCCGTTAACCGTTTGTCACTGCAGCGATTCATTGTCATCAATAAAACCAAGCTGTTTCCATGTCGGATTGACTTTATTGATTCGTTCAACCAACCACGCGACTTCTCTTCCAAACCCACTAGCACCAATAATAATCAGTTCCTTCATCATGCTGCTCTCCTTTCAGAGAACAGATATGATGAATCAGAGGTTAGTCGATACCCCCCGTTAGTTTTGGCTTACTCAGTCTTTTTGCCGGAACGCCGACGTAAGTGCCGGGAGCAGACAAATCACATGTCACTACAGCACCCGCACCAATTGTACAGTTTTCGCAGACATTTACATTATTGCTGACCGTTGCTCCTGCTCCTATCAGAGTTTCTTGTCCGACAAGGACCGTTCCGCACAGATGTGAACCCACAGCAATATGCACATAATCGGAAATAATGCAATCATGATCAACAGAACTACAGGTATTTATGATGCATCCAGTACCGATTTTTGCTCCCGGATTGATCACTGCACCTGCCATAACTACCGTTCCAGCGCCAATTTTAACATCTTTTGCAACAACTGCATTCGGATGAATCAGCACAGGCATTGACCTGTTGCAATAGTATTCCATCAGATGCTTACGATCTTCTGTATTGCCGATTGCTACAAAAACCTCGCCTTCCGGTGCTTCTGTACTCTTACCGAGAACCGAGAACCCGGCGCATTCCTTTGTCCCTGCATTATCATCCAAAAAAACAATATCCGTGTATCCATTGAGCATAGCAATATCTGCAACAACTTTTCCGTGACCGGATGCTCCAATGATAATCAGCTTTTTCATTTTTCACTCCCCATAAACTCGGTCATCGTAGCCGCCCTGTCGTTATTGATGCCTTCTCGTTTCAAAACGGTCTTGATTGTTTCAAATATGATTCTCCAATCGTCTAAGAAAGTAATGTGATCGACATATTTCACATCCCAATCAAATTTTTCTTCCCAACTGATTGCGTTTCTGCCATGTACTTGTGCCAGTCCCGTAAATCCAGGACGAACTTCATGGCGTCGCGCTTGGTGTGCGTTATATCGCTCTAAATACTGAACCAGTAGTGGACGCGGTCCAACAACCGCCATATCACCTTTCAGTATATTGAAAAGCTCAGGAAGTTCATCCAATGAAGTTGCACGAAGCTTTTTCCCGAATGGCGTCAATCTTGCTGCATCCTGCTTGGGATCTATTATACCATCTTTGGGAGGCAACATCGTTCTGAACTTATATAGCTTGAAAATCTTTCCGTCTTTCCCCGGTCTGTCCTGTGTAAACAGAATCGGACTTCCCAGCTTGATGCGAACCAAAATCGCTACTACAATTAAAAGAGGAGATAGTATAATCGTAGCAAGCAGCGCACATAAAAAATCCTGCGGACGTTTCACAAACCGCTCATAAGGACCGTATGGCTTGTGTTTCTTCATACGTTCCTCCGTTTAGTGAAAGCATCTGTGAATAATATCGATGATAATGTCCTGCTGCTCCGGCGTCATCTTGTTGTCGGAGGGCAAGCAGAGACCGCGGCGGAAGATGTCTGCGCCGACGTCGAGACCGGAGCCGGCAATGTAGGCGTTGGAGCGGCCGCGGCCGTTGCCTTCGGCGGTGATGAAGGCGTAGGTGCGGTAGATCGGCTGCATATGCATGGGCTTCCAGATCGGACGACCCTCCGCGTTAAAGGCGAAGATGGCGTCAAGGATCTCCTGCGGGCTGCTCTTGCCGGAAACGGACTTGTAGAGATAGTCCTGCTCGCCGCGAACCATGGGTGCCATAGCGTCCTCGTCAATGATCAGGCAGGACAGCCAGTGGTTCGGCTGTGACTTGTCGGGATCGAAGGGATTCATCCTGACCGGCAAATCGGCGAGCCCGGCTTTGTAGCGCTCGTAGATCGCTTTCTTCTGCGCCATATGCTCTCCGATATAGGGTAGCTGACCGCGAACAACACCCGCAACGATATTGGACATGCGGTAGTTATAGCCGATCTCCTCATGCTGATACCAGGGCGCGGCCTCGCGGCTCTGCGTGGACCATTTGCGGACCTTGTTCGCGTCCTCAACGCTGTTCGTAAGGAACATGCCGCCTGCGCTGCCGGTAATGATCTTGTTGCCGTTGAAGCTGATGCAGTTATAGTCGCCGAGCGTGCCGGTTTCGACCCATTCGCCGTGCAGTTTGTACTTTGCGCCGAGGGATTCGGCGGCGTCCTCGACGATCAGTGCATGATGCTCGTCCGCAATTGCACGAATCTCCTCCATCTTGCCCGGCGTGCCGTAGAGATGCGCAACGATGATCAAACGCACGTCCGGATAGAGCTCAAACGCTTTCCGTAATGCAATGGGGTCCATATTCCAGGTGTCAGGCTCCGTGTCGATGAAGATCGCTTCACCGTCTTCGTAGGCAACCGGATTGATGGAAGCGTCAAACGTCATGTCGGAACAGAACACCCGATGCCCCTGCAGCGTGCCCTGATTCGGACGCGCCTGTCCGTAGAGCTTCTCTCCCGCAAGCTTCGTTGCAAGATGAAGCGCAGCCGTACCGCAGGACAGCGCAACGGCATACTTGACGCCGATCCGTTCCGCGACCTGCTTTTCCACCTCGTTGATGTTTGCGCCGACCGTGGAAACCCAGTTTGTCTGGATCGCATCGTCCACCCAATGCTGCTCGTCGCCGTGCATGGTAGGCGAACTCAGCCAGATCTTTTTTTCGAACGGTTTGATTCCGGCAAAGCGCGGATCATCTGAAAACTTGTTCATATCTTTCTCCCCATGTCTGATTCGTCAAAAGCCATTCTTGAATCACTGCGTATTTTTTGATGTATTGCGACGTCGACAGTATGCTTTCCATATCAGGAAGCCGATCAGCGTGCCGAGGGCGACGCCGCAAAGGTCGATCCAGACGTCGGTAAGCTGCGAACCGCGGCCGGTCAGCGCCTGCAGGCTTTCGTCCAGAAAGGCAGCGGTGAAGCCGAGGCTGAAGCTTTTGACGATTTGATTGCGCAAGGTCAGAACGAGCAATGCGGCAAGTACCGTATACTCAAACACATGCGCCAGCTTGCGTACTGCGGCATGCGACAGCGGTTCGATCCCGAAAAAGGATGCGATCGGATTCAGGATCTTTTCCCGAAACCAGCCGCTTTCCTCTGCGGAGATGCTCTGCGGCAGCAGCGACTGTACAAAGATAAAGAGCAGTACCAACGCTGTCGCAATCAGCAGAATGATTCGCTTGGTCGACAACCGCCGGATGCGCATACGCTCAGCCTGCGGCATGCATCTCGTCCGTTTCCGATTCGGCGGACGCGCCGAACACCTTGAGTGCCTGCGCGCCGGCTTTGGCCGGATGGTAGGTCGGCACCATGCCGATCAGAAGCTCCCGGATCCGGTCGTCGTTCGCGTAGGCTGCGCTCATCAGCATACTGAGATTCCTGAACAGCAAATCCTGATCGAACGCGATCGGCTTGCCGATGTGGATCAGCTCGTTCTCGGTCTTCTGCAAGCCTTCCGCATCCATGAGCTTTTCCTCATAGAGTTTCTCGCCGGGCCGCAGACCGGTGTACTTGATCTTGATGTCGACGTCCGGCTTCAGTCCTGCCTGCTTGATAAGGTTCCTTGCCAGCGTGTCGATCTTGACCGGGCTTCCCATATCCAGCACAAAGATCTCGCCGCCCTTTGCGTAGGTACCGGCGAGCATGACGAGGCTCACCGCCTCCGGGATCGTCATGAAGTAGCGGATGACGTCCGGATGCGTGACGGTGACCGGCCCTCCGTGTTCGATCTGCTTCTTGAACAGCGGAATGACCGAGCCGTTGCTGCCGAGCACGTTGCCGAACCGTACGGCGACAAACTCGGTCCGGATGCTTTGGAATACGCGGCCCGTGCCGTCCTTATCGGCGTTTTCGCAGCCCTCGTGTGTGAACAGCTGCGGGATCTCGCTCGCTCTTCCCGCCTTGATCTTGGCGTCAAAGCTTTGGATGATCATCTCGCACAGACGCTTGCTTGCGCCCATGACGTTGGTCGGGTTGACCGCCTTGTCCGTCGAGATCAGCACAAAACGCCCACAGCCGTGTACCATTGCCGCGTATGCGGTCTTATACGTGCCGATGACGTTGTTCTTGATCGCCTCACACGGACTGGTCTCCATCAGCGGGACATGCTTATGCGCCGCCGCATGATAGACGATCTCCGGCCGGTATTCGTCGAACACCTTGAAGATCTTGCGGCTGTCGCGCACCGAGCCGATCAGCACGACCAGATCCAGCTGCGGGAAGCGTTCCTTGAGCTCCTGCTGGATGTCGTACGCGCTGTTTTCATAGATATCAAAGATGATGAGTTGCTTCGGGCCGTGCGCGGCGATCTGCCGACAAAGCTCGCTGCCGATCGACCCGCCGCCGCCGGTGACCAGCACCGTCTTTCCGTTGATGAAGGAATACACGCCGGAGAGATCGGGGCGGATCGGATCGCGGCCCAAAAGGTCCTCGACCGCAACGTCTTTCATCGCGCTGACCGAAATCTGTCCGGAAATCAGCTGATACATGCCCGGAAGCTGCTTGAGCTCACACGCGGTCTCGCTGCAGATGGCGAGGATATCGCGCTTTTGCTCGGCCGTCGCGCTCGGGATCGCAAGATAGATCTTGTCGACGCGATACTTCTCGACTGCGGAGAGGATATCCTCGCGTCTGCCGACGATCGGAACGCCCTCCAGAAGACGCTTCTGCTTGTTCGGATCGTCGTCGATGATGCAGACAGCCACATCGTGCGTGCTCGGGTTCGCCACGATGTCGCGCAGGATCATCTGCCCGGCGTCGCCTGCGCCGATCAGCATCACACGGTTCCGCTCCGCCTGGATCTGCGCTTTCCGTTTGTTCCACTGATCGACCAGCCGGACAGACATGCGGATCCCCGTCAGCAGCGCCGCCTGCAGCAGTGCGCCGCCGAAATAATACGATACCGGCATGCGTCCGAAGATCAGGGTAACAGCGACGGCATACGCGGCTGAAAGCAGCACGGAAACGCCGAAGATCTTGACGATCTCTCGAAGGCCGATATAGCGCAGCAGCAGCCGATACAGCCGGAACGCCCAGATCACGAGCACGGACGCCGCTGCATAGAATAGGATCGAATGCGAGAAGATGGTCCAGTATTCCGCAGGCGAAATCCTGGAGAAAGAAAAGTCAAAACGGAGCCAAAGCGCAAGAAAGTAGGAAAGCACGATCGCCACAAAGTCATAGACGCCCAATAAAGCGGGAATCAGGACCTTGCGCATGCCTGTCTGCTTATGCGGCTTTTCGCCGGTTTGTTTGTATACGTTTTCTTTCATTCTGATACTCCGTACGGTCGAGCCGAACGCTGCGGGATGCGATCCCCTCAGCGGAAGTCGACGTAAACCTCGTTGATATCGCTGTTTTTCTCCGACCAGCCGGAACTGCCGCGATCCCAATTCGGTCTCACGGGGTTCCCGAACGCTTCGTTCAGAGCATTCGCCGAATCTCTCAGTTTTGCTTCAAGATTCTTCAGTCCGCGGTACATCTCGCTGCGCTCGTTGTATTCGTCTTCGGTCAGCTTTACGGTGGCGTCATAGTGCCTCTGCGTCCACTGATCCGTATAATCAAACAGTGTCTGAAGGTCCTGCATGTCCTGCCAGCATGCGGCGTACGCCGCTTTCTGCGCTTCGCTCATCGGCGTTTTTTCCGCCGCTTCGTGCGCCTCGTTCAGGATCCGCTTTGCGATCGTCAGATGCTGGATCGCGCGGAACCCGCTGTCATGCAAAAATATTTCGTACACGCGCGAATTGACGCCGATCGGTTCCGCTTCGATTCCGTACACTTCTCTGAGCATGTCGATGCGCGCCTGCTGGTCGATGAAGCAGAACGACCAGTCGTACGCCAGACCCATCTTGCCCTGAATGCTGTAGGTTTTGATGCTGTCCGGGTTGATGCCCCTGGCAAAATTCACAAGCGCCGCAGTCTGCGAAAGGCTGGTATTTGTGTAGACGTTGTCGCCCATGGTTTTCAGCAGATCGGGGATCATCGAAAGCTTCCCTTCCTGCTTCAGCTTTTTGAAGATCGCGACCAGCATCTTGCGCTGACGCGCGGTGCGGTCCGAATCGCGGCCGCTGGCGGTTTTTCGCATTCGCATATATGCCATCACGCCCTGTCCGTCCAGATGACGTTTCCCGGGTGAGATTCTGCGCCCGTCAAGTGTGATCAGTTTGATATCCACATCAAAATCGATCCCGCCGATCATATCGACCAGATCGATCAGCGCCTGAAAATCGACGCCGTAGTAATACGGGATCGAAACGCCGCCCAGCCATTCCTCCGCCGTACGGCACGACAGCTCAAACCCCGCCTTCGGATTCTCCATGCCGCCGCCGACGTTGAAAACGCCGTTGAACTTGTAGAAGCCCCTATAGCCCGGCACGGTCGTCAGACAGTCGCGCGCAATGGAGATCAGACTCATTTCATTTGTATCAAAGTTGATTGCAAGGACCAGATTCGCATCCGTATGCGGCATGGTTCCGCTGGTTGACGATCCGTTTTCATACGCATCGATGCCGAACAGCGCGATGTTGACGATGCCGAGCGACTCATCCGGATCCGGCTGTGCGGATCCCTCCGGCAGCGTCGGCGTTGCAGCCGGCGCAAGCGTCGGCATCGGCGTCGTATCGGGTTCTCTGCTCGGCAGATACTGCTCGATTTCAATCATCGGTGTTTCCGCAGGCTTTGCCGTCGCGGTCATACGGACGGACGACGAGAAGAATGCGCCCGGATGCTTCAGAATGAACCAAATATAGATCCCGCCGCCGATCAGCGCGGCAAGCAGTACGCCGAGAACGGACCACAAAATGATCCGTTTGACCTTGGACTTTTTCCGTTTCTTTCCCTTGCGTCCTTCCGGCTCAAAGCCGAGATCCGTTTCCGGGGTGATCGTTTTTTCTTGTTCTTCCATTGTTGTTCCTCCCGATTTGTGGAATCACAGCCTGTTTTTTCGTTGCCTTCGGCATGCGACGCGCAAAATGCGCCTCACATTGTCCAAACACGCTGTGTTCGACCGTCCGATCGCGGGGCGGCTATGGCCGCGCACCGCTCGCCTCGGTCTCTTTTCTCCCCCCGGTTTTGCTTACAACAGAGTGGAAAGGCGCAGCTCCGTTTCCTGCATCACAGCCTTCCATTCCTCCGGATACCGCTGCTTTACGGCATCCCATTCCGTATAGCCGACCTTCGTGCCGTGAATATCGCTTCCGAGCGCGACGACCTTGCCCTGCCGCATCCACTCGCGCAGATACCCGCTCGGCAGATGCTTGGTTAGCGCAGAGACGTTCACCTGCGCCTTGACATTCTCAAATCCGAGCAGCGTTTCGACCTGCTCGCGTTCATAGCGGTCCACATGGGCGAGCACAATGCGCAGATCCTGCCGCTCGCTCAGCGCCTCGACGGACGCGATCAGCTGATCCGACCAATGCGTGAACGGCATTTCGAGAAGCAGGATGCGCGTCCCCATCAGGCAGAGATCCTCGATATGCGGCAGCTTTTCGATGCCCTCGAACGCGAGCACCTCTGCGCCGAGCAGGATCTTCGGATCGTCCGGCTGAAGCTGTTTCTTGAGCTGCAGCCAGCAGCGTGCGCGGCTTTCCAAAAAGTCCTCCACGGACGTCTTCTGACCGTAGAAATGCGATGTCGCGCAGATAACGTCCACACCCGCCTTCTTCGCAAGCGCGATCTGCTTCAACGAGGTCTCCAGTCCGTCGCTTCCGTGATCGCAGCCCGGGAGAATGTGCGCATGGAAATCGATCTCCGTGCTGCTGACGTTCTTCTGCGGCTTTCTGGTCTTGGATGCGCTGCCGAAGTCCGGATTGTAGCCGTACCGGTACTCGGACTGATTCCCGCTCTTATAGCCGTACTTGTAGCCGTATTTATAGCCGTACTTATAGCCGTACCTGTAGCCGTACTTGCCGCTCTGCTTGAGATTCAGGTCGTTGATGACGACGCCGCTGATACGGCTGCCCGCGCTTTGCAGCGTCGACTCGGCCTCCGCAAGATCCCTCTGCTTTGTAATAGAGGATCGCACGACCAGCACCATGCCGTCCACCAGCCGCGAGATGATCTGCGCGTCTGCGACCTCATTGATCGGCGGCGTGTCGAGGATGATATAATCGTACTGCCGGCGGAAGCCCGCGATCGCGTTCTGGAACGATGCGGACGCAAGCATCTCGGACGGGTTCGGCGGGATCTTGCCGCAGCAGATGATCGACAGCGGAAGCCCCTCCACGCTGTAAACGTTGCACACGTCCACCTTGGCGATCAGATCGCTCAGACCGTTTTTGGTATGGATGCGCCAGAGTCGTGCGACATTCGGCTTACGCATGTCGCAGTCGATCAGGAGCGTGCGCTTGCCGAGCATCGCAAACGAAACCGCAACGTTGGACGCCGTCAGGCTCTTGCCCTCGGACGGGTTCGCGCTCGTGACGCCGAACACCTTGCAGCCGCGGTCGTCCATCGACGCGACGCTGTACATCAGATTCGTTCGAAGCTGTACATACGCTTCGCGGATCGCAAACGCGCTGTCCTGGGTCAGCAGCTTCTTGCGGTTTTCACGGATCTGCGAACGTTCCTCCTGCCTGCGGTTTGCGGCGTTGTTCTTTTTCCCGAATGGCTTATTCATTGATGATTTCCTCCCGCAGCGAGACTTCCCAGGGCGTGACCTGATTGCTTCCGACGTCGATCATCGGGACCGTGCCGATCACCGGACAGCGGCTGACCTTCTGCACCTCTTCCGAGGTATAGATCGTGGTGTCCAGATATGCCTTCATCACAAAGAAGACAGCGGCAAGCACCGCACCGGCAAGGAAGCCGATGATAACGTTTCGGGTGAGGCTCGGACTGGAATGCGTCTTCGGCACCGTCGCATAGTCGACGATCTGCACGTCGCCCGCCTTCGTAATGCGGATGATCTCCGGTCCTGCGTATTTTGCGAACGTATTGGCGATGTCCGCAGAAAGGACCGGGTCGACCGTCTTGACGTCCACCTGGATCAGCTTCGTTCCGTTCGGAACGGAAACCGAAGTCATTCTCGCTATCGAGGCTGCCGAAATATTATATTTCGCATGCTCCGGATGCTCCGCATTGAAATGCTCCGCGATCACGTCGAGAACCGAATTGCTCTTGACGATGACCTGATATGTCTTGATCAGGTTGTCCGCCGCAACCAATTCACTGTTGGTGACCGTGCCGGACGCCTGATTCTGCTCCGTGACCGTGCTGATATACATCGAGACGGACGCGGTGTATTTCTTTTTGATTGCAAAGCGCGTAAAGAGTCCGATCACCAGCGCGGCGATGATCCCTGCAGCCGCGATCCAGATCCATTTCGAGAGCAGGATCTGAAACACATCCCTCAGATTGATTTCGACTTCGTTTTTGTCCCTTCTCACCTGTTCCAAGGTCTTTTCCTTTCCTGAAGAAGCGTTCGCGCACTCCTTCTATAATATATTGGTTTTGATCGCCATTTCTGCGAGTGTTCCCGCGAAATATCGGCATGCCGGTAATAAGGGCATAGCACGACATATTATATGACCATATCATTATACAACAGCGATCTGCCGCCGTCAAGCAAACTGCGACAATAAAAAGAAGTACAAATTAGGCGAATTTCCAAAAGCAGGCGGGAAATCTGTCGAATTGCGTTTGCATACGAAGGGTTTTTCTGCATAATCCGGCCGTCGATTGCTGTTTTTCTGTCAAAAAAGCGATCGTTTCCGACAGCAGATCGCGCGATCGCCGGCAGGAGCAATGCGCGGCTGACGCCGCTCCCTCATCCGTCGCTCCTTCGTCGCGCCACCTTTCCCAATGGCCTCACATGGTCGCAGTGCGTCGCTGTCCATTTCGCTTCGCTTCATTACAGAGGTGGATCGCACGCTTCCCGCGCGTACCATGCTGCCTTCAACTCTCTGTTTCGGTCGCACCTTACCTCGCTTCTCCTCGCACAGCGAGCGCTCGGCTCCGTGCCCCCTCAAGGGGAAGGCTTTTGGGAGCGCAAAAACAGGACCGCCGGAGCGGTCCTGCTTGTGCTTTTGGAATCAGTTGATAAAGTCCTTTGCCGCCATCGCGTATGCGTACAGCGCGCAGACGGCGTTCTTGGCTGCGGCATTGTCGGCATATGTCGCAGAATCCAGCAGTTTGCCGACATAGGACAGCGCGCTGACGTTGATCGTCTGGGTGTTGTCGCCTTCCTCTGCGGTGATCGTGAACGTCTCCGTCAGCCAGCCCGCCTTGACGCCCCTGATCTCGACCATGACACGGTTGCCCTTCTGTATCGGTTCCCACGTGACGGCTTTGTCCGTATCCATACGAATATCGACGTCTGCAAGATTCAGCGGCGTGTTGTCCGCATGCGCGAGGAAGATGCGGATCGCGGTCTCGCTGTCCAGCACAAGCGACATGGACGGTGCCTTGAACACTGCGACTTCTGTCACTGCCTGTCCGTTCTTCTTCTCTTCTGCCGTCAACTGATAGGCCTCCACCGCCGACCGGACTGTGCTGACGGTATAGCTTCCCGTGTACGGATTCTCCATCATCTGCGCGTACTTGTTGTTATCCGGTTCGGTTCCCGTATTGATCTCCCAGTTGTTGATGCTGCTGAGGAAGATCTGCACATAATGACCGTAGTCCGCAAGCGCATGCACCAACGCGACCGTCTTTGCATCAAAGGCGTTTTCATCCTTCGCAAGCGCGGCGTCGAAGCCCTCGATGTACTGCTTGATGGAATACGTGTCGGACACCGTCTTTTCCACGTCGTCCTCAGTCCAGTGATACGTCGCGGTGATCGTGTCCGCCATCTGGATGGCGCTGACATAGCAGGTGAACTTGTGATACAGCGCGTCGCTGTTCATCATGCTCTCGTCGAAGTATACCGGCTCCGAAGACACGCTGCCCTTGCCGCTGATCGTAAACGTCATATAGGTGCCGACCCGGTCCGCATCGGACAGCGGTCGCAGATCCATAAAGAAGTTCACGCCGATCTGCCCGGAAAGGACGAGGCTGTGCGTTGCGAACTTCGGCTCAATCGGTTCCGGTGTCCTCAGCGACGGATAGGATTCGGTCGTTTTCCAGACGTTGTCGAAATCGAAGCCCGTCATGTTGTCGGCTGCCGCCGTGCCGGTCATCTGCGCCGTAGTAAGGCCCGAGACGTTTGTCGACGTACTGTAGTCGTACGCGATCGCACTGACCGCCGTCAGCACGTCGGAATCGTAATAGCAGGACTGTGCTGTGCCGTTGTTCACGCCGATCACGCCGCCCGCTTTGACGCTCGACACCGTCGCAGCGCTGTAGCAGTACAGGATGCTGCCGTTGTTCAGTCCGACGATCCCGCCGTCATAGCACGAATCGTTGCTGCCGGTCACCGTACCGGTCACACAGCAGTTCTGTATGACGCCCTTGTTGCGTCCCGCGATGCTGCCCGCGTAAGATCCCGCCTGTATGCACACGTCCTTGAGCGCAAGGTTTTGCACCACGCCGCCTTCTTCAACGAGTCTGAACATTCCGGCGTACGAATTATCTTCTGATGATATGCGCAGTCCCGTGATCGTGTATCCGCAGCCGTCAAAGATTCCGTAATACTCTCTGATCGGCGTCCAGTTCCCGTCCGCCGCGACGATATCCGCCGTCAGTCTGGCATTTCTGTTTGTGTTCCCGTTGTTGACGAGCGCGGCGAACGCTTTAAGTTCTTCGTAGCTGCCGATCGGATACACATTGCCCGGCTCCTGCGCGTCCTCGTACGTCGCCGTCAGCGTGACGTCCGCTTCCGGCATGGTGAAGGTCGCGGTCGCGGTATATGCGCTGCCGTCGGTGAACGTCAACCCGTCCGCGCCGGTCCATTCCTTGAACCGCATGTTCGCTTCCGGCGCGTTCGCCGTGACCGTGACGCTGTCGCCCGGCGCATAGCTCCCGCCGCCTGTGCCGTTGTTCACCGTAACGGTAAAGAACATAGCCCTGAACTCCGCCGTGACCGTGACGTTCGACGCTGGCATCACGAACGTGTTGTTCGTGACCGCAATGTCTGCGCCGCTTAAATCCGTGACGGTCAGGGTTTTGAGCTCGTAATCGGGATCCGGCGTGACCGTCAGCGTAACGGTTTCGCTCTCTTCGGCGCAGGTCACATCTGCGCTGACCGTTCCGTTTACAGCATCATTGACGATCACGGAATAGTACACTTCCCGGCATCCGTCGAACGCGCCGTCGCCCAGAGCGGTCACGGTGGCGGGCACGGTGACGGTGAGGCTGCGGCACTGGTTGAACGCGCGCACGCCGATGGCGGTCACGTTGGAAAGATCGACCGTCTCAATGCCGGTCATGTAGGCGAAGGCATCATCCCCGACGGTCGAGAGGGTCGCGGGCAGACTGAGGCTTGTCACGCCGGCATAGGGATTGACGTTGTTGCTGCCGCCGAACGCCTGTGCTGCCACACTCGTCACGCCCGCGTCGATGACAACCGCCGAAGCGCCGTCCGAAACGGCGAACCACGGATAGTCGGTGAAGCTGTCCGCTTCAGTCATCCCGCCTGCGCCGGTGATGATGATGGTTCCCTCGCGCAGCTCCCAGTGCAGATTACCGCCCCAGTCGCCGGAGGTGACCGGCGCGACGATGGTGAACTCCGGCGAAAGCAGCGTCCCGTAATAAGCGCCGATCCCGTTGATCTCCACCACGCATACGTCGTCGATGTTTCCGGGCAGATCATCGGTGCCGTCGGCAAAGAACACCAGACCGAATTCATAGTCCGTACCCAGGGTCAGTACCTTTTCCCCGTCCATGACCGCCGCGCCGATATGCGCCGCCACGTCGGGATTTTCATTTGCGGCCTCAAACTTGTAGAAGAGGTAGGCATAGTTGCCCAACGTCTGATCCGGCACGTCGGCGGTGCAGAAGATCCTCACATCCTTGCGTAAGCTGACCGTCACGGTCACGGGGGCCGCAGGCATGGTGAAGCTGTGGTTTTCAATGACGACGGGATCGCCGCTGCCCGTTGTATAGGTCAGGGTGTTCTCCATATAGCCTTCGTCCGTGGCGACGGTCAGGTTGACGGTCTCGCCCGCCGCAGCAAGCGTCTTGTCCGGCTCCGCCGTGGCGCCGACGACGCTGTCGACGGTCACGGCGTAAAGCCACGTCACCGCGCCGGTTTCGTAGCTTACGGCGTAGTTGGCGGTCGTGTCGCCGCCCTCGCCGTCCACGATTTTCGCCGCTGCGGGGGTGATCGTGCCGTCCGTCTCGGTCAGCGTCACTTCGGCGAGGGTATGTCCCTCCACAGCGCCGGTCAGCGTCGCCTGCTCCGGACCCGGAACGATGCTGCTGCCGACAGCCACGCGCTGTCCCTTTGCGGTGACGGTGACGGGTTTCCGGTCGATCGTCAGTATGCCGTCCTCGGTGGCGGTCACCACATAGTTTCCGGTGGCGTCCCTCGTCTCGTTCAGGGTCACGCCGGAGAAGGTCACGACATGCTCGCCCGCGTACGTGCCGCTGCCGCTTGCGATGACGGTTCCTGCAAAGGTCAGACCTTCCACGCTGCAGGTGAAGCCGGTCAGGGTCTGTTCCATGCCGTTGTAGGTCAATGCGTCGCTGTTTGCCGTC
>JAEENL010000197.1 GCA_016283775.1 Lachnospiraceae bacterium
TTCGATCATAAGCCCCTTTACAAGCTTTCTGATATCCTCGGAATATCTGGTGCTGTGGAGCACTTCCTTTGCGATCCTTATCTGTTCTTCAAAGTGTTTTCCGGAATTTGCGTGATTTGTGTCAACGATCACAGCGGGATTCTTGAGTTCCGTCTTTGCATAAAGTTCGCATAAGAGTTTCAGATCCTCATAATGGTAGTTCGGGATGGAATTTCCGTGTTTGTTGACGGAACCTCTCAAAATGGCATGCGCCATGGGATTTCCCTTGCTCTTTACTTCCCATCCGGAATAAACGAAATCATGTGAATGCTGCGCTGCGGTGATGGAATTCAGCATTACGGAAAGATCGCCGCTTGTGGGGTTTTTCATTCCGACGGGAACGTCAAGTCCGCTTGATGTAAGGCGGTGAAGCTGATTTTCCACAGATCTCGCGCCCACTGCCACATAGCTCAGAAGATCCGAAAGATACTGATGATTTTCCGGATATAGCATCTCATCGGCACTTGAAAGTCCCGTCTGCTTCAGTGCATCAAGATGCATCTTTCTGATCGACAAAAGGCCTTTCAGCATATCGGGAGAACCGTTGGGATCGGGCTGATGGAGCATTCCCTTGTAGCCCTCTCCTGTCGTGCGGGGCTTATTTGTATATATCCTCGGAACGATCACGATCTTGTCACGCACCTTGTCCTGCACGGTACGGAGCCTTGTGATATATTCGAGCACCGCATCCTCACGGTCTGCTGAGCACGGCCCTATCACGAGAAGGAGCTTGTCGCTCTCACCTGTGATTATCTTTCTCACTTCTTCGTCATTTGCTTTTTTCTTTTCGGCGAGCTCCTCGGAAACAGGATACATAGCCTTTACATCCTGCACCGAAGGCAGACGCTTTCTGAATTCAACGTTCATATTTAACCTTCCTTCTTGCCTTCCCGGTTGTCATTATTATGTTCTTCGTTTTTGTTTATGTCAAACAATTTTCGTTTTTTCGTGCTGAGACGCATTATCTCATGAATGGTGTCGGTGTCCTCATCCTTTATTGCTTCCTTGAGCCTGTTGAACTTTTCGGAAAAAAGTTCCATCTGCAGGAGCAGCTCATCCTTGTTCATGTAGAAAAGCTCTGTCCACATGCTCTCGTTGATCTTTGCGATCCTTGTGAGATCTCTGAAGGAGTCGCCCGTGTAGTCGACAAGATGCTCCGATTCCTTGCAGACCATGAGAGATACGGCAATGCAGTGCGTGAGCTGTGAGAGGAAACCTATCATCTCATCATGCTCTTCGGGAGAGATCGCCTTCACAGAGCGGAAACCGAGGAGCCGTCCGAGATCCATACACGCCTCTATCCCGTCTTTTGTGTTCTTTAAGGTGGGAGTAACGATGTAGTTGGCGTTTTTGAACATTTCCTTTGTCTCGTTCTGAACGCCGTAGACTTCTCTTCCCGCCATTGGATGGGCGCCGATGAACTCAAGGTCTTCACGGAGTATGGACTGAATGGGATATACTACCGATCTCTTTACGCCCGTGACGTCTGTGAGCAGTGCTCCCGGCTTTATATAGCCCTGATATTTCTCGATCCAGTCAAGAAAAACATGAGGGTAAACGCAAAAAACAAGTAAATCGAATTGCCCGACATATTCGGGTTCTACGTTTGTAGTACCGCTTTTAATTATGCCTTTTTCAAGAGCATAGTCAATGCTTTCCCGGCTTCTCGTTATCGCACCGACATAAAATCCTTCGTCGGTGAGTGCTTCGGCATAGCTTCCTCCGAGAAGGCCGAGGCCCACTATCAGCACCTTTTTATCTTTATCCAATTTCCACATCTGCCGATAACCTCCTAAGCACTTCAAAGAAATCGGGAAAACTCTTTGTCACCGCTTCTGCGCCGTTTATCGTGCCTCCGGTCAATGTGAGGAGGACCGAAAGCGCCATGACTATCCTGTGGTCGTTGTGCCCAAAAAGCTCTTCTTCCGGCTTTTTTAGCCCGTTTGCCGTGACGATCACGTCATTTTCGCTTACCCTTACTTCTACGCCGAATTTCTCAAGCTCCTCCGCCATCACATTTGCGCGGTCGCTCTCCTTTATCAGGAGCCGCCGTGTACCGGTAAAATGCCCGCCGTGTTTCGCAGCCGCATAAGCAAAGAGAACAGGTCCGAGATCTATGCAGTTACTGATGTCCAGAGGACTTTTTGTATCTTCGTCCAGTTTTTTAAAATAATCAAGGCAGATCCTGTCGGATTGAACGCTGTTTTCGTTAAGCCCCGTCACTGAGATATCGTTTCCGAAGTTTTTAAGAGCATACAGAAAAGCAGCATTTGACCAGTCGCCTTCGGCTGCCTCGTTTATCGGTCGGAATTCCTGTCCGCCTTCAATGTAAAACGAATTTTCTTTTATCTCTTTTATCACAATGCCCGCTTTTTTAAGCGTTTCTATGGTTAGATCTATATAAGCCCTGCTCTCGACCGGCGGGATGACATTTATAACGCTTGCTTCGTCAAGGCACGAAAGCCCGAACATGAGCCCCGAAATATACTGGCTGCTCACATTTCCGTTTATGTCGATCGTCCCCGCCGTGAGCTCACCTTCGACCTCAATACCGTGCCTGCTCTTTACAAAACGCACGCCCCGCGGCTTTAATACATCTTCATAGATACCTATCCCGCGCTCCAAAAGCCTCTCCGCCCCCGTAAACAACGCGCGGTGGCATTTCACAAGTGCGATGGGCACAAAAAACCTCAGAGTGCTGCCGCTCTCCCTGCAATTGAACACGGGACGGCTCTCCTCCTGAGGCATGTCATGACTCACTATAAAGCGTCCGTCTTTCCGCTCGCAAAAACATCCTATCTTTTCAAGGCAGTCTATGGTCGCAAGTATATCCTGACTTGTCGCGGTATTGTCGATCACAGATATCCCGTCCGAAAGCCCCGCGCATATGAGAAGCCTGTGCAGCATGCTCTTTGACGGAGGTGCCTGCACCGTGCCGCTTAATCTGCTTTGTCTGAAAGTCGCTTTCATCTGTTTTTTCCCAAGTACTCTATAAGCCTGTCAATTGCTGTATTGTAGCCCTTAAGCCCTTCTCCCACTACCTGTGAGACAGTGTGTTCTCTTATGTAGCTCACTTGTCTGAAAGACTCTCTTGTGCTCACATCCGAGATATGCACTTCCACGGTGGGGATGGAAACGGATTTTACCGCGTCCGCGAGGGCTATGCTTGTATGCGTATATGCTCCGGGATTAAAAACTATCCCGTCGATCTTGTCAAAATATGCCTTCTGTATGGCGTCTATCAAGGCCCCTTCATGATTTGACTGAAAAAAAGACACTTCCACATTGCACTCGGCCGCATGCTTTTTTATCATCAAAAGAAGGTCGTCATAGGTCTCATGTCCGTATATCTGAGGCTCTCTGATGCCGAGAAAATTGAGATTCGGACCGTTCAGTACAAGTATCTTATATCCCATTTCACGCCTCCCGTATCATGGCGGTGATGATGTCCACGATGTCAGTCTTTCCAAGGTCTCCGTCTATTATCGCATCGGCGGAAGCCGTATAGATGTCATATCTGTTTTTGTAGAGTTCGTTCAGTTTTTCCCTGTCTGAAGAAAGGGGTCTCGAATCTGTCGTCTTTAATCTCTCAAGGCTTCTGTCGAGGAAGAAAACGATGCCGTTCCTTTTGAGCGCGCGCACATTTTCCTCTCGTAATACCGCGCCGCCGCCGGTTGAAATGATGATACCATTCTGCCTTGAGACCTCGTTTATCACTTCGCTCTCAATATCCCTGAAAGCCTTTTCACCGTTTTTCTTAAAAAACTCCTCTATCGTCATCCCGATGCGTTCGGTAATGATGTTGTCCGTATCCACCTGTTTGAGTCCTGTCTTTTGCGAAAGAATCTTTCCGATGGTTGATTTGCCGCATGAGGGCATTCCGATGAGCACAACGTTTCTCAAACTTGTAAGGACGTTATTGTAGGCTTTGTCGATAAGCGAACTGTCTGTCTCCGTTTTTTGCAGAAAAAGCGAGCTTGCAAAAACTGCCTGGGCAGCGAGCATGTAAAGTCCGCCGCATGCCGGGATATGAAGCGCTTCCGCCTGAAGGATGAGATTTGTCCTGAAAGGGTGAAATATCACATCGACCACGCCTGAAAGCTTGTGAA
>JAEENL010000198.1 GCA_016283775.1 Lachnospiraceae bacterium
ATGGAAATATTTTCATCACGTTCGACAACAGAATACGATTTTGTAATAACTGTAATTATGGGAACGGATTCCCACATCTTTGTTGCTCTAGAAAGTGTGGTTATGGTCTTCTCAAAGAGTTTTCTGGATGTTCCGTCCACGCAGAACCAGATGAGATTTATCTGTTTCTCACGTCCTTCCGTCTTTGCAGACTCTTTTGACCATTTTTTAACAGCATTTACAGCCGATATTTCTTTAAACAACGAAGGCTCAAATCCTGCAGAATCGATTACCCTGAAAGGCAGCGTGTCATTCTCATATATCTGCAATTCTTTTGTTGTTCCTTCTGTTCCCCAGCCGGTCTTCGCAACGTTTTCCCCAAGTACGGCATTGATTAGTGTTGATTTGCCAACACCTGAGTTGCCTATAACAAGTACATTTCCCTTCTCCATATCCCTTCCCCCTTAAAACTTCCTCAGATCAATGCACATGAGTTCGTTACCGCATTTCGGGCATTTCTTGCCCTTTTGTGCTATCTGAAGGCCTGAGAGGTTGTATTCCTTATTGCAATGTATGCAAACATATTTCTTTTTCTGAAGCGGATCACTCCTGAAATCTTTTTGAACTGTCATATTATTTCAACACCTCCACCATCTCTCCTTGCTGTCTGAACCACTGTTCTATCCCGTCGCCGTAAACCTCGGCTTCGACTATGAACACATCCTGCTCTCTGTCTCGGACGGTTTCTTTGATCGTGCCGACAACCTTTGCTGTGGGCAGTTTATCTTCGACTGCCTCAATCGAGTAGCCTTTGTATTTGAAGCGGACCTTGCGGAGCTTGCCGCCGAACATGAACTGGATACGTTTTCTGAATTCGCCCTCCTGGAAGCGGTCCTTATATGGGCGTTTGAAGTGCTCGTCCGTTACGGTCAGTTCGTCGATCTTGTCGATGCGGTAGATCGTGGGGTTAAGGTCGTCAGGATCGTCGAAACGCTCCTGTTTATCTATGTTTTTGATAAATCCGACCATGTAGAAATACATTCCGGCACTCATGATGGCCGCGGGTTCCACAACGCGTTTGTGCAGTTTCACGGCGCGGACGCCCTGGTAGGAAAATTCGATAAGTTTCTGCTCCTCGATGGCCATTCCTATGTCCCACATGTTCTGCATGAATGACTTGCCGTGCTTCGGTTGGATATAGTGAAACTGCTCGTTCGCGATCAGGCTTTTTACGAGTTTCCGGTTGTTCATGGGAACGCAGCAGTCGAGCATTTTCTTTAGCATTTCGTCCATTTCATTTTTTGGAAACGCCCGGCTGTCGAGAAGTATCTTGCAGATTGCGAGTATCTCGGGGTTGGTGAATTTGATGTCATATATCTGTTCCAGCAGATATCCGTTCTTACTCCTGTCATACACAACGGTGTTGATCACGCCACCGTTCTCGTCGGGCTCCATCAGGAAATTCCTGATATCCTCAATGTCCCGCTGGATGCTCCGTTCCGAAACGCCGTATCGCACGGCCTCTTCTTTTTTGTTTATGGTCGCTCCGCTGACAAGGCGCGAATATATCCCGAGCGTGCGGTTTATCTTTTGAATGCTGTCGTCCTGCATTTATGCTCCTTCTGAAACAAAAAAGCATCGCAAGGAAAGCCTCACAATGCTTTTATCAATCTCGATGTTTATTATTACGGCTGAAATTGAATGTAAAGCTATTGCTATAATTCCTCAGTCATTATTATCCCTAACACTTAGGTTGCTCTTATTATTTTATGCTAAAATTCCTTTGTAATCAAAGAAAGAAAATATAAAATATTTACGATAAGTAATACAATAACGGTGTTGCACATGAAAGTGAAATAGCCATTGACTAAACCCATAACCTGTGATACCATAAAGCCAAGAAGGAAACTTCTTCCCCGGTCCCAGGGTCAAAGAGGATGTTCCTGTGAAGTGCGAGCCGCGGTGCGAAGCGGTGAACATGGAGGACTACAAAGGTGGTAACTTACCATAGCGCACCTAGCCGCAAGGCGAAAGAAAGTTACATTTTGAGGAATTTGATGCCTTGCAGAGATGCAGGGCATTTTTAAACATTTGGGGTTGTAATTTGGGGTTAATTAAACAAGCGGCCGTAGCATTTATTCGGTTAAAAGCAATTGAATACAGGATTATTTTGTCCTCCGGGCGTGATAATCCATTGGAAAAAATCGAGTTGGATTTTTGTGATAACGATCTGTTTCACATCCTTGGTCTGCAACATCTTACAGACATTGATCTCCCTAAGAAAAAAGTACTAACCATCGAAAAAATAGTCGACGGTTCTATTTCTGATGAATACGTTTCTCTTAGTGAGCACTACAGCAACAATCTCCTTGGTTATAATATCAAACAACGCGTTGAAATGGTAAAGCGATTGGAACAATGTTTGGATGCCGACAGATTCTCAGTCTCTGTTTACAAACTGCAACATGATAACCATACCGTGATCATAGCAGACTATCTGATAACATGCTCATGTAAAGACTCCGACACAGAGTATTACATATTTATCCGCAAGAGAAGAGAATGTGAAAAGTACGGTATAGTATCATGCTTTCCCAAAAGCAACGCAATATACTGGGGCGGAAAGAGATACCTAATGCTTAAGGAAAAAATCGTTAATGGCTGTGTTTGCGAGATGTTCCGGCATCCAACATTTGATGGTTCTTTTTAGACGATCTGCATTTTTCAGCAAGTTTCGGGTTCGCTCTCCGTTTCTGCGGTTGTCATTTCTTTTGTTGTGTCCGCCTCCGCAGTTTTGTGGTCCTTGTGGACCTCTTCGTACTTGAACTCTTCAGCGTCCCGGCGCATTTTTTCCTCTTCTGCATATCTCCTTGCCCTGTAATTTGCAAAGGTCGCCGTAACAAGATTGTCAATGGTGCTGCTTATCAGTTTGACTATGGCAAAACCTCCTGCGGCCGCTGCCGCAATCCCTACACCCTGAGCAATCTTTTTTCCCGTGGTTTTCATGGTTTCCTGAGCAAGTTCTTTTAATAAAACTTCATACATAATGATATCCTCCTGAATATAATACTGTTTCACGCCGCAAGTACGCATGTTTTAATGTCCGGTTCATCAGTCTGCTTTAGTGTAAAGAGTACATCCGTCTTTTCCGGAAGCAAGCCCCTGACTTGTTCGGCCGCGTCATATCCCTCGATGAGATCAAGGTCACCGGTAATAAACAGACAAACCATATCATACTCTGTTTCCGTTTCTTTCAGCCATGCCGGGATATCCGAAATGCCTATACCCGCTGCCGCTTTATTTATATTTATCCTGCCGAAAGTCGCTTTTTCATGAGTTTCAAAAACGCGGCCGACATCTTCGGGATCCAGCAGGACCAGGCTGTCGTCCTGATCCTCGAGTCCTTCCATGGTCTTAATGAATTCATCTTGAGTAGCGCCGTCTTCAAGGTTTACACGCATCAGTAAATTTGGAATCTCAAACATATTTAATCCTCCTTTGTTTCCGGTTCAAAATAATCCTCGAAAAGATCTTCGAGGTACATCCGTGCCGAGCACAGGTCGCTGTTTATCCCGTCAATGCCGACACTTCCTAGGCTCGAAGCCTCAAGTTCTTCGTTCAGGGTGCAGTAGATCACCTTTTCGTCATATGGTGAAACCTCGTTTTTGTAATAATATTTATTTATCACAAACTCGGTGAGTTCTTTGTCTTGAAGCAATTCTCTGTACGCTTTGCACCCTTGTACCGCTTCTTCAAACGATTCAAAGAATCCGGGGACTTTTGCGGAATGACCTGAAAAAGCATTCCTGCCTTCCTCGTCCTCAGGTTCTGTGTATTCCGCCGTAAAGACTGTCTTTGCCTCTTTCCACGTTATCAGGCTCAACAGATGATCCGTATCATGCACATAATCAGCTATTTTTTCTTTTACCTTATTCAGTACCATAAGCCCGTGATCATCAGAAAGCGCCTCATCGACCTTTGCTGTGAGTTTACAGAACATCTCACGTTTCTTCATCCAGTTATCCTCGGATTTAAAGCAATCCCCTATCTCATCCAGCAGAGTGATGATCTTGTCACCTTCCAAATACTCTTTCCAAAAAGCACGTGTGGAAAAATACGGATGTCGCATGGTTACCTGTCTGAAGCGTCTGACTCTATCGCTTCCCGGATATTCAGCCTCAAGGTCATTCAGCTTTTTTTCCAGACTTATGTCAAAATCCACCAAAGACCATAGTGCCTGCTTCACCTCAGGATACGTGGTTTCGGAGATTTTATGAAAGATATCTTTGACCTCTTTTATGATTTCAATTTCTTTTTTCTTTAGATCATCGTCGGGTTCAGTGGCAGGCAATTCCATGGCTTCCTGTTCAGAATCAATACGCCTCGCTTCAAGATACTCAGCGCAGTCACGCTCTGTAAAGCCCATGTAAGCGCACTTATGGATTGCTTTTTTCAGGTACTCGTTCCAAAATGCTTCCGTCGCCGGTCCGTCAGTACCGACCACAGCCGCCTTTATATCCAAAAGCCTTATGATGTTTTTGTAATCGAGCATCGGATTCTCGAGCGTATCCAAAGCCCTGATGGGTGCCATTCTCTTGCGCATTTCTTTGTCAAAATGCACCAAGATATACGCCGCTTCAACAGGATCCGCATCCGCTGTCTTTTCCAACAGTCTGTCCAAAACATGAATGAACTGTTCCCTCGCAATGAACAGCTGTTGTTTTATGGGCTCGGAGTTCTCGGGGACTGTGGGATAACTTCCCTGTTCATCCTCAAGAAACCTCTTTTCCCTTTCTCTGCATCTCTCATTTGCCGTTTTGATATCCGCTATCCTTGCCCGAACATAGCCTTCGTAATCTGTGATATCCATTTTTTTGTACTTCCTCCTGCATTCTGTGTTCCTGCTCTTCGTTATAACAGCTTTATGCCTTGTGTCTGCTTATGTTCCAAGTATAGCAGGACACATGGACATATTTTGTCTACCTGATGAAACATCATCAAAAAAGCCGCACGTTTTTATTTTGCAACTTAAAAAAAAAGCATATAAAACCGGGAAAATCCTTCGGTTTTATATGCTTTGCTTTCATTACACTAGCGTGTTCTACGCTCTCTTTGTCTTCAAGTACTCGTCGATCGCGGCGGCGGACTGCTTGCCTGCCTGCATTGCGAGGATAACGGTAGCTGCGCCGGTAACGGCGTCACCGCCTGCGAAAACGCCTTCGCGGCTGGTCTGTCCGGTCTTTTCGTCGGCTACGATGCACTTGTGTGAATTGCTTTCGAGCCCTTCGGTGGTCGATGTGATGAGCGGGTTGGGGCTTGTGCCGAGCGCCATGATGACTGTGTCAACGTCGATCGTGAAGTCGGAGCCTGCCTTTACAACAGGGCGGCGTCTTCCGGATGCGTCGGGCTCGCCGAGCTCCATTTCTACGCACTTAATGCCGCATACCCAGCCGTTCTCGTCGGTAAGGATTTCGGTGGGATTGCAGAGAAGCTTAAAGATGATGCCCTCTTCCTTTGCGTGGTGCACTTCCTCCGCTCTTGCAGGAAGCTCCGCCTCGGAACGCCTGTAAACTATGTAGGTCTCAGCACCGAGTCTCAGGGCCGTCCTTGCGGCATCCATCGCAACGTTTCCGCCGCCTACGACCGCGACTTTCTTTCCCTTAAAGATCGGGGTGTCGTAATCATCTCTGAATGCCTTCATGAGATTGTTTCTTGTAAGGAACTCATTTGCGGAGAATACGCCGTTTGCCTGCTCTCCGGGAATTCCCATGAACTTCGGAAGTCCTGCGCCGGAACCGATAAATACGGCATCATATCCTTCATTTTTCATGAGTTCGTCTATTGTTACGGATTTGCCGGTGATGACATTTGTCTCGATCTTTACGCCGAGGCTCTTTACATTTTCTATCTCTGCCTTTACCACAGTGTCCTTGGGCAGACGGAATTCGGGGATACCGTATACCAGCACGCCGCCGGCTTCATGAAGCGCTTCAAAGATAGTAACGTCATATCCCATTTTTGCAAGTTCGCCGGCGCAGGTGAGTCCGGAAGGACCGGAACCGATGACTGCGACCTTCTGTCCCTTTTTCTCTGTAGCGCCCTGAGGCTTTACGCCGTTCTCTCTTGCCCAGTCGGCAGTGAAACGCTCAAGCTTTCCGATGGAAACAGCGTCGCCCTTGATGCCTCTGATGCACTTTGCTTCGCACTGTGTCTCCTGAGGGCATACACGTCCGCAGATCGCGGGAAGCGCGGAATATCTGCTGATCACGTCATATGCGCCCTTGATGTTTCCTGCCTCTACTTCCTTTACGAAGCCCGGGATATCGATCCCTACGGGGCATCCTGTCTGACACTGAGGATTTTTGCACTTTAAGCATCTTGTGGCTTCCGCCATTGCTTCCTCAAGGTTGTATCCCAGACATACCTCATCGAAATTTTTTGCTCTTACGGCAGGCTCCTGCTCACGCACAGGCACCCTTTTCAATTTATCTTCTACGATCATGTTGAACTCCTTATGATACTATTCAATGAATTGTCACGATCTGCGGGCAGATCATTACTCCCCACAGTTTCCGCATCCGCCGTGGTGCGTGCTGCCCTCTTTTTCGCGGAGCACAGCTCTTCCCTCTTCGGTCTTGTAAAGTCTCTGCCTCATCATCGCGCCGTCAAAATCTACAAGATGTCCGTCAAACTCGGGGCCGTCGACGCAGGCAAACTTCACTTCGCCGCCTACCATGATACGGCATGCACCGCACATTCCCGTGCCGTCGACCATGATGGGGTTCATTGACACAACAGTGGGTATGTTAAGCTCTTTTGTGAGAAGAGCGGCAAATTTCATCATGATGAGGGGACCGATCGCAACAGCGAGGTCGTAGGTCTTCCCTTCTTCGCTAATAAGGTATTTAAGACAGTCGTTTACGTTTCCATGACGTCCAAGCGTGCCGTCGTCGGTCGTGATATAAACGTTTGCGACCTTTTTCATCTGCTCGGCAAGAATGATGAGACTCGCGTTTCTCGCGCCGATTATGACATCGCACTCCACTCCGCGCTCATGCAGATATTTTGCCTGCGGATAAACAGGCGCTGTGCCGACGCCGCCTGCCATGAATATTATCTTCTTTTTCTTTAATTCTTCGTCGGAAAGCGAGCAAAGCTCCGATGCGCGTCCGAGAGGTCCCACGAAATCCATGAAGGAATCGCCTTCCTCATAGGTCGCAAAAAGCTTTGTCGATGCTCCGATGGTCTGGAAGACTATGGTAATGGTTCCCTTTTCTCTGTCATAATCACAGATGGTGAGCGGTATCCTCTCACCCTTTTCATCGCACTTCACGATGACAAACTGTCCGGGAAGGCATGAACCCGCCACTCTGGGCGCAAGGACATCCATAAGGACTATGTTGTCCGACAGCATTTCTTTTTTTAAGATCTTGTACATTTAGGTTTCTCCCATTTACACATTAAAGTATTAAAGTAGTTGCAGAAAATAATATCACTTAAAACCGTCCATTGCAAACATTTTTCCAAAAAAAATTCTTTACTTTAATGTTGCGAAGTGTTAAAATCTTATCAATACTATCATCAACACAAAAAAGGCTGTAAAAACAGCCGTTCCGGAGGAATATAATGAGCATTGATATCAGGACGCATGCGGTAGATTATCTGTTTGACGCGATCTTAAGCCTTAAGGACCGCGAAGAATGTTACGCTTTCTTTGAAGACATCTGCACTGTAAATGAGATCCTTTCTCTTTCACAGCGTTTTGAAGTGGCTGCTATGCTGCGTTCCAAAAAAACCTACCTCGAGATAGCCGACAAGACCGGTGCGAGCACTGCTACCATCAGCCGTGTGAACCGTTCACTGAACTACGGAAAAGACGGCTATGACCTTGCTTTTTCAAGGATCCCTCCTCTTCCCGAGGGCGAAGAAGATGGTGAAAAAGCGGAAAAATGACATTGTTCTGCTCATATGAAAAAAAGGGACGCTTCCCAAACGGCCAAAGTACGGCTGCTTGAGAAACGTCCCTGTTTTGTTCTCAGACTTTCTTTAAGTTTGCAAAAGCGGAAAGCATCTTCTTTGTGCCAAATCCGGGGAATTCCACGGTGACTTCAAAGTCCTTGCCGCCCTTCACGATGGAAATGACCTTGCCCTCGCCGAACTTTGCGTGGCTCACGGTGTCGCCTTCCGCATAGTCAAGCGTGCCTGCGCCTTTACCCATGTCGCGAACGGGCTTTTTGTAATTCATAGCGAACGGCTCAGCGGAAAGGTCTCCGCCGTCATGTCTCTTGTAGCCGTCATCTCCGTTTGCCTTGGTGTACGCCGGCGTCGGCTTTTTCTCTCTCAATTCATCATCCATTTTTCCGGTCCTCCTATAATCTTTATTCATCGGCGTGCTCATGTCGAGCATATAGCGCGGTATTTCTTTGAAAAATCTGGAAGGCATGTTGAACTGCAGTTCGCCTCGCATCATTCTCTGAACGCATGATGAAAGCCACAGTTCCTTCATGGCACGTGTGATGCCCACATAACAGAGCCTGCGCTCCTCTTCGATCTCGGGTTCGGGATCGTCCGCAGAGATGGACATATAGCTTGGGAACAGTCCTTCCTCCATTCCCACCATGAAAACATATGGAAATTCAAGGCCTTTTGCATTGTGAAGAGTCATCAGAGAAACAAATCCCTGACCGTCGTCCTCTCCTTCACCGTCGTCCGCGGCCTCTTCGGAATTCAATCCGCAATATTCGAGAAAACCTGTGAGATCGCCGTTTTCATCGGCTTCCTCTTCATAGCGGGAAGCATAGGATATGAGGGCGTCAAGGTTTTCTTTTCTGTCGTCAGCCTTTTCCGGGTCGTCATCGATCAGATACTGCTCATATCCCGTCTCCTCGATGATTATCCTGATCAGTTTCTTAAGCGTTACCTTGTTTTTCTCAAGCTCATATCTGAAGCCCTGTATCAGCGCAACAAACGATTCTGTCTTTGCCGAAGCCCTCTCGGCGCCCGGAACGGATCTCGCACTCTCCACTGCCTCGTAAAAAGTGAGTCCGCCGTCATAGGCATATTCCCTGAGTTTCTCAACTGTCGTTGCTCCAATGCCGCGCTTCGGTACGTTCAATATCCTCTGCACCGCGATGTCGTCTCTTGCGTTGTCGATGGTCTTTAAATATGCGACGATGTCCTTTATCTCTTTTCTCTGGAAGAAAGACAGCGCGCCCACCGTCTTTGCTTTTATGCCCGCGGCGCGCATCGCTTTTTCAAAAGAGAGCGACTGCGCGTTCGTCCTGTAGAGCACCGCGAAATCCTTCGGCAGCGCCCCTCTCTCGCTCATCAGCCGTTTCACAAGAGAAGTCACGCCTTCGGCTTCAGCAATGTCATTCTCATATTTCACATAGTGGACGTTCTGCCCGTCGGCATTTGCCGTCCAGAGCGTCTTGTCCTTACGTTCCGTATTGTTGTGGATCACCGAGTTTGCGACAGCAAGGATATTTTTTGTCGAACGGTAATTCTGCTCGAGCTTTATCACTCTCGTATCCGGGAATTCTTTTTCAAAATTAAGTATATTGTAGATGTTTGCGCCTCTGAAGCGGTAGATCGACTGGTCGTCGTCACCCACAACACAGAGGTTGTGCTCTATCTCACCGTCCTCGTTCTCATAGTGGGCAAGAAGGCTCACCAGGCGGAACTGGGCAGTATTTGTATCCTGATACTCATCGACCATGATGTATCTGAAGCGGTTCCTGTAGTAATTCAGCACATCCGGATTATTCTGGAAAAGCTCGACCGTCTTCATGATGAGATCGTCAAAATCAAACGCATTGCAGCTTTTGAGCTGTCTCTGATATTCCCTGTAGACCTTCGCTACTGTCTCCGACATATAGTCACAGGCCTCTTTTTCAAACTCCTCAGGCCCTATCAGCTCATCCTTTGCGTGTGAGATGGCCTTCATGAAAAGCTTTTCATTCATCCTTTTCGGATCGATGTTCATGGTCTTTAAAATGCTCTTCATGAGTGACTTTTTGTCGTCATCGTCATATATGGTGAAGCTCCTGTCATAGCCTATATATTCGCAAAAGCGGCGGAGCATCTTTACGCAGCTTGAGTGGAAAGTCGACACCCAGACATTTGCACCTTCTTCTCCAACGGTGTTTTCCACTCTTTCTTTCATTTCCTTTGCAGCCTTGTTGGTGAAGGTGATAGCGAGTATCTGATAAGGACGCACATCGCATTCGTTTATGAGATATGCGATCCTGTGAGTCAGCACCCTTGTCTTTCCGCTGCCCGCGCCCGCAAGGATGAGAAGCGGCCCTTCCCTGTGCATCACGGCTTTCAGCTGCTCAGGATTTAATTTATCATAAATCGACATAAAAAATAACCCGTTCCCCGGTTTCAAAAAACCTTTTATATAACAATAAAAACTGCCGGTCGTTTTCTGAAATCAGAAACGACCAGCGGCATATGCATCATTCGATCACTGAGCATCCGAAACTATACTGTCGTCCTCAAAATCATCATCAAAATCATCGAAATCATCGTAACCGTCCGGAATGAGGAAACGGTAAACAAGATATGCGATACCCGCAACAGCTGCGATACCGCCGATCACTGCAAGAACGATGAGCAGAACGTTTGCATGCTTTTTCTGCTGAACCTCTACTTCAGCCTTTCTGCCGAGAAGCTCCGCGAGTTTTTCGTTACTCCTGATAAGATCGTCAAATTTCTTTAAAGTGAAGCCCATACCTGTATCTCCTCCTTCAAGCGTATCTTTAAAGATAACTATATAGTTTTTGATACGAAGTGTCAATTAATAATTTTTAAACTTTTCGCATTATCCGTCACTGCGGCTGCTGTGTGAGTTTAAGCCTGTTTTCGGAGGGTAATTGCTTTTTTCTCCGCTTTATCGTTTCGGTGCCCTGTTTTATGAACAAGGAAACGATCTTTTTTAGCATCGCTTTTGTTTCCTTAGGAAGGCCGTTGTAGTTCTTTATGGTCTCCGAAGCGAAACTCAGGATGTCAGAGTTTATCTCTTCAAGCGTCCGCGACGAGGTCGCGAGCATAACACCGAACAACGCGTTCACAAAGGTCTCGCGTTCTTCGTCGCCGAGTTCTTTGATCCAGTTTCTGATGGTGATGTCAAGTGCCTCGCTGTAAGGATCTATACTCTCGACAGTCTTAAAATGAGGCCCGATGACCTGCCATGTGCCTGCGTCATGCTGGAAGATGAACTGACCGTCGCTCGAGACCACAGTGTAGTTCTCATCGTGGTCGAGAAGCATCCCGACGATGGACTGCTCAGGAACAAAGGTGCGCGTCTTTTGGAATATCTCGTTCTTTCCTTCGCCGAGATCCGTGAGTTCTCCAAAGCCCGGGCCGTCAAAGTTGAAAACGGAAACGATCCTGTTACGTGTTCTCTTTGAAACCTTGCAGGCCGAATATACAGCCAGGTTTCCGCCTTTTGAATGCCCACAGGTTACGATGTGCCCTCTTACCGCGCGGGCCGCGGCCTCAAGATATTCCTTGGCCTTTGCCTGCGCCGGGATCTCACCCGTGAAGCACATGTTAAAATCTTCCTTCCAGCCGATCAGCGTATCGTCCGTTCCGCGGAACGCGACTATAAAGGTGCCGCCGAGGTCTACGGTCATCGCAGCGAACTGCATCTCACTTCCGTAATCCACACCGTTGATAAAAGCCGATACCTTAAGATCTCCGTAGCGCTCCGATTCACCGCATTTCTTCAGCGCGAGCGCGGAAGTCCTTGTAAAGCATGCGGAATTTTTAAGCATCTTTTTGAGGTCATGCGTCGCCAAAAAGCTGCGGCTGAGTTCCCTGATGGTGATGCTCTTCCCGAATTCTCCTGGAACGAGGCCGTCAACGGGCGCGTAGACAAGCCATGAAAACATAAGACAATCCACTTCGTTCAGAGGTGACACTGAAAAAGGCAGGTCACCTCTCCAGTCAATATAATCAAATAAATTTGCCATAATCCCCCCGTTGCTCCGAAGCTTTCACAGAGTGGTAAAGCCGATCACTTGTTTCCCTGTGATCCGAAGTTTATGGTATAAGTATACTCAACATAGCTTCCTTTTTCAAGTACCATGACAGTGACCGTGCCTTCTGTGTTGCCTCTTGTATACGAAAGCACTTTTTCAAACTCTTCCTGGCTCATAACACGTCGTCCGTTGATCTTTGTGATGACATGTCCCGCCCTGATCCCTGCTGTCTCCGCGGGAGACCCTTCTTTTACCTCTTTTACATAGATACCGCGCGGCATGTTGTATGCGCTTGCGCTTTCCGAAGAGATGGTCTGCCCGACGATACCGAGGTATGCTCTTTCGGATTCTTTAAGGATCTGTCTGTTCATCAGTTCTTCGATGATCGGGATAGCTGTGGATATCGGTATCGCAAAGCCCACACCTTCCACCTTGTCGCTTGCGATCTTTGCATTGTTTATCCCGACGACCTCGCCTCTTGCGTTTACAAGGGCTCCGCCGCTGTTTCCGGGATTTATCGCGGCATCCACCTGGATGAGTGTCATGGACTCGCCTTCGGAGAGCTCTATCTCTCTGTTTAGCGCGCTTACATGTCCGACGGTGACGGACTGTCCGTAGCCGAGAGCGTTTCCTATCGCGATCACCATCTCGCCTACCGTAAGATCGTCTGAATTTCCAAGCGTTGCAAGCCTTATCGATGATAAGGTGTCATTACTGAGGGCTTTCGCGCTGACCGTGATCACGGCAAGATCGTCCGCAGCCTCCGCAGCCTTTACCTCGGCTCCCGCAGTGGTGCCGTCGGCAAAAGTAACCTCAACGGTTTCCGCGCCGTCGATCACATGGTAATTTGTCGCAATGAGAAGGTCCGTTCCGTTCTGCGCAACGATTATGCCTGTGGCGCTTCCTGCGGTCTCTTCCTTGAACTGTCTTCCGAAAAAGTCATAATAGGACTGGTAGCCTTTTACCTGGATCGTCACGATCGCGGGCATGATGTTCTTTGAAACCTGCGAAACATCCGTGCGCGTCGTGGGAATGTCTTCTTTTTCAGTGTCCGCTTTGCCTGTGGTCACTACCGTCCCCTGTATGGGCGTCCCTTCCTGTGTAGGGATCACCGTAACCTCGTTGTTTTCATGTCTTTCACCAAAGAAATATCTGTAAGCAAAAAGACCTCCCGCAGCGAGAACACCGCAAAGAAGTCCCAAAAGCAATATTTTTGAAAAGGTCTTCATTTCACATACCTCCGGTCTTTATCGCATATACTTTATTAAACCCGAGAATTATGTAGAAATTGTGAAAAACCTGCATTTTGTTTTTTTACTTTATTTTTTCAGGAAATGATCCCTGACCTCGCCCGCCATGTAAAGGGAACCAAGGCAGAGCACCAGCGCATCCTTATCGGCATGCTTCATCGCAAGCCTTATGCCGTCAGGCACGGAGCCGCCGTTTGACACTTTGATCCCAAGCGGAAGGCAGATGTCCGAGACCTCCTGAAAAAGATCGTCACAATTCATTGCTCTTACATAAACAGGCTGCACGGCAATGATTTCTGTGGCTATCTCGGAAAGGATCTCGATTATCGCATGATGGTCCTTGTCAGCCATTACCCCGAAAACACAGATGATATCGGAAAAATGCTTTTTTTCGTCCTTTACGGCCTGCTTCACCGCGTCCACCGTAGCCCTCATGCCCTGCGGATTGTGAGAGCCGTCAACGAATACATAAGGCGCTTCGGCAAGCTTTTCAAGTCTCGCAAACCAGTTTGTTGCGGCAAGGCCTTTGGCGATGTCTTCCTCTGTAATGTCAAAGCCCTTGTTTTTCAGCACTTCGATGGCTTCGACAGCAACAGCCGCATTTTTTTCCTGATACTTTCCAAGGAGGGAAAGCCTTATGTTTTTATGATCTCCGTAATCGAAGGTCTGGCCGGAAAGGCCGTTTTTACGTGTCTTAAGCAGTGAAAAATCAGGTACGTGGAGCGTGCATCCCGTTTTTTTGCACCTTTCAGAGATCACTTCGAGCGCTTCGTCATTTTCACCGTAGAATACAACTTCCGAGCCTTTTTTGATGACGCCTGACTTGGTACGCGCGATCTCGGTGATCGTGTTTCCCAGATACTGCATATGGTCAAGCCCGATGTTCACCATAACCGTCACAAGAGGCGCAGGGATGACATTCGTCGAATCGGCTTCACCGCCCATGCCCACTTCGAGCACAACGATATCGCATTTCTGCTCAAGGAAATACAAAAAGCCGATCGCAGTCACCGCTTCAAATTCCGAAGGCGGTTCCTCCATGAGATCGATCTTTTCTTTTACGATGCCGGTGAGCCTTGCGAGGTCATCATCGGGGATCTCCTTAAAGCCCCTGAGGCTGTCCCCCTCTCCGTCGGTGCTCACCATGATGCGTTCATTGAAGCGCATGATGAAGGGTGATGTAAAAAGCCCGACTTTGAGACCTGACTGTCTTAATATCTCCGCTGTCATCGCGGAAGTCGAGCCTTTCCCGTTCGTTCCCGCAACATGCACGTATTTCATCTTTTTCTCGGGATTTCCAAGGAGTTTTAATATCTGTCTGGTCTTTATGAGGCCCAGTTTTTTGCTCATCCACCTTAAGCTGTGGATATATTCAAGTGCTTCTTCGCAGTTCATTTCAGGTTCCTCGCGGCAGTTGAAAGCATGAGTTTGATGCGGTTCAGCTGGTTTACTTCACTCGCGCCGGGATCGTAGTCCACGGCGACTATATTTGCTTCAGGATGGCGATAGCGCAGCTCTTTTATGACGCCCTTTCCGACGATGTGGTTCGGAAGGCAGGCAAAAGGCTGGCAGCACACGATGTTCGGCACTCCGGAATGTATGAGCTCGATCATCTCTCCTGTGAGGAACCATCCTTCACCGGTCTGATTTCCCACGGAAACTATGGGCTCGGCGTATTCGGCAAGCTTTGCGATATGAACCGGAGGCTCAAAGCGTTTGCTCTTCTTTAACGCGCTCACCGCTTCTTTTCTCATGAATTCGTAGAAAGCGATGATCATGTTGTTCACTTTCATGCTCTTGCGGCTCTTTCCGAGCGCCTCGTATTTGAAGTTTGCGTTGTACGAGCAGTATGCGAGGAAGTCCATGAGGTCGGGCATGCAGGCCTCCGCGCCTTCGCTCTCGAGAAGATCCACAAGGTGGTTGTTTGCCGCGGGAAGGAATTTAACCAGGATCTCTCCCACGATGCCGACTCTGGGCTTTTTGATGTCAAGGAGCGGTATCTCGTCAAATTCTTTTACGATGTTCCTGCAGTTCCTTCTGAATTCGCCGAAATGACCTTTTTTCACCGACTCTATGCAGATCTTTTTCCATTTCTCGTGGAGTGCGTTCACCGAGCCTGGCACAGCCTCGTACGGCCTTGTGCGGTATACGACTCTCATGAAGAGGTCGCCGTATACAAGAGCCTGCATCGCGCGTATCACGATCTTTGGCCCGAATTTGAAGCCCGGGTTCTTTTCTATGCCCTGAACACTTAAGGAGACTACGGGTATCTGCTCCATTCCGGCCTTTTTGAGCGCGCGGCGGATGAAAGCGATGTAGTTTGTCGCGCGGCATCCTCCGCCTGTCTGTGTGATAAGGACGGCTGTCCTGTTTATGTCATATTTTCCCGACTGGAGGGCCGCTATCATCTCTCCGACAACGATGATCGAAGGATAGCATGCGTCATTGTTTACAAACTTAAGGCCTGTATCTATGACATTTCTGTCGGGATCCTCGAGTTCGACGAGATTGTAGCCTGCGGAAGCCATGGCGGGCGCAAGGATGTCAAAATGGATGGGTGACATCTGCGGGCAGAGAAGGGTGTAGTTTTTCTTCATCTCTTCGGTGAAGACCACTCTGTGGTAAGCGGAATCCTTCACCTGGGCGGTGATGCCCTTTCTCTTTCTGTCGCCGATTGCGGAAAGAAGGGATCTGATCCTTATCCTTGCCGCGCCGAGATTGTTCACTTCGTCGATCTTTAAAACGGTGTAGATCTTCCCGGAATCGGAAAGGATGTCCGAAACCTGGTCGGTGGTAACGGCGTCAAGGCCGCAGCCGAAGGAATTCAGCTGTATGAGGTCGATGTCGTTCCTGCCGCGCACAAAGCTCGCGGCCGCATAAAGTCTTGAATGATACATCCACTGGTCAACGACGATCGTGGGTCTGTCAACGGGTGCGATATGCGAAACGGAATCCTCAGTGAGGACCGCAACGCCGTAAGACGTGATGAGTTCGGGAATGCCGTGGTTTATCTCGGGATCGATGTGGTAAGGTCTTCCCGCGAGGACTATTCCGTGGCAGTCGTTTTCTTCGATGTAACGGACAGCGGCCTCTCCGGCATTTTTCATGTCCTCTCTTGCGCGTGTCATCTCTTCCCACGCCTCGTGGGCCGCGATCTCGATCTCTTCGTCGGGGATGTTGTTGTGAGGCCCTATCACATCGACAAGGCGTCTTGTGATTATGCTCTCCGATTCAAACGAAACAAAGGGATCTTGGAAATCTATCGTGCCGTCCCTGAGTTCTTCGACATTGTTTTTGATATTTTCGCCGTATCCCGCGACTATCGGGCAGTTGTAATGATCTCCGGCATCGTGGAACTCGATCCTCTCATAATCGACACAAGGATAGAAAATATATTTCACGCCCTGTCTGATGAGCCATGTGACATGTCCGTGCGCAAGCTTTGCAGGATAGCATTCCGACTCCGACGGGATGGACTCTATGCCAAGCTCATAGATCGTCCTTGAAGAGAGCGGTGAAAGCACCACTCTGTAGCCGAGCTTTGTAAAGAACGTGAACCAGAAAGGATAGTTCTCATACATGTTGAGGCATCTGGGGATGCCGACGGTGCCGCGGAATGCGGCATATTCCTCAAGAGGCTCGTAGTTGAACACTCTTTTCAACTTGTATGCGTAAAGGTTCGGGATGGATGTGTTGCTCTTTTCCTTTCCGAGTCCTCTTTCGCAGCGGTTTCCGGAAATGAAATGACGGTTTCCGGGGAAGTGGTTTATCGTGAGCAGGCAGTGGTTTGTGCAGCCCTGGCAGCGTGTGAGCGTCGATGTGAACGTGAGGTTTTCTATCTCCTCAAAGGAAAGCATGGTGGTCTTCTGACCTTCGTAGTGCTCTCTTGCGATGAGCGCCGCGCCGAAGGCTCCCATGATGCCCGCGATGTCGGGACGTATGACATTTGTGTTTACTATTTTTTCAAGCGCGCGGAGCACGGCATCATTGTAAAATGTGCCGCCCTGCACGACTATGCGGTTTCCGAGGTCTTTTGCGTCCGAGACCTTGATGACCTTGTAGAGAGCGTTTTTGATGACGGAATAAGCAAGGCCCGCGGAAATGTCGGAAACACTCGCTCCTTCCTTCTGCGCCTGCTTTACCTTTGAATTCATGAAAACGGTGCATCTGGTGCCAAGGTCGATGGGATGCTCGGCAAACAGCGCGATCTTTGCAAAATCGCGCACTTCGTAGTTCAGAGACCTTGCGAAGGTTTCGATGAACGAGCCGCAGCCCGAGGAGCAGGCTTCGTTCAGCTGCACGCTCTCGACCGCATGGTTTCTGATCTTTATGCATTTCATGTCTTGTCCGCCGATGTCGAGAACGCAGTCAACGGAAGGATCGAAGAAGGAAGCTGCATAGTAATGAGCAACCGTCTCAACTTCGCCCTCGTCAAGGATGAGCGCGGATTTTATGAGCGCCTCACCGTAGCCTGTGGAGCAGGAACGCACTATCCTGGCGGAAGAAGGCATTATCTCCGCTATCTCTTTTATGGCCTTGATGGCGGTCTTTAACGGACTTCCGTTGTTGTTCTGGTAGAAGGAATAAAGGAGCGAGCCGTCTTCTCCGACCACCGCGACCTTTGTGGTGGTGGAACCCGCATCTATGCCAAGATAGCAGTTTCCTGAATAGTTTTTAAGATCGCCTTTTCTGACAGTGGCATTGTTGTGTCGGTCGGTGAACTCTTCATAATCCTCTTTTGCGAAAAAGAGAGGCTCCATTCTGGCGACCTCAAAGTCCATGACAATGCCGTCTTTCAGGCGCTTTATCATCTCGGAGAGCAGGACCTGTCCGTCCTCTTTCACGTTTTCAGTTGCGTTCATCGCGGAGCCTATCGCTGCAAACAGATGGGAATTGTTCGGCGCGATGGTCTGCTCGGGGGTGAGCTTTAACGTCCTTACGAACGCTTCTTTAAGCTCGGTAAGGAAATGGAGCGGGCCTCCGAGGAAGGCGACATTTCCTCTGATGGGCTTTCCGCAGGCAAGCCCTGAGATCGTCTGGTTTACGACCGCCTGGAAAATGGATGCGGAGAGGTCTTCCTTTGAAGCGCCTTCGTTTATCAGCGGCTGGATGTCCGATTTTGCAAACACGCCGCAGCGCGCTGCTATAGGATAGATCGCTTTATAGGTCTTTGCATATTCGTTAAGGCCCGCAGCGTCCGTCTTTAAGAGGGATGCCATCTGGTCTATGAAGGAACCTGTTCCTCCCGCGCAGATGCCGTTCATCCTCTGTTCAACGCCGCCTGTGAAATAGATTATCTTTGCGTCCTCGCCGCCGAGCTCTATCGCTACGTCTGTCTTCGGAGCGTATTCTTTGAGCGCGTCCGCTACCGCAACGACCTCCTGGACAAAGGACACTTTAAGGTGCTTTGCGAGCGTAAGTCCGCCTGAGCCTGTGATCGCGGGACGTAAGGCGCATTCTCCGAGTTTTTCATAAGCTTCGGACAGAATGGACGCAAGCGTTCCCTGTATGTCGGCATAGTGACGCTTGTAATCCGAGAAAAGAAGTTCCCCGTTGTCACTTATGATCGCTGTTTTTACCGTGGTTGAGCCAATATCGATGCCAAGGCTCAGTGTCTGTATCTTTGATGCCATTATCTACCTCATAAACCTGTCATATCTTTATTTCTTAAGACTCTCTATCTGCCAGTCTATAGGCGTGAGTCCGTTTTTTTCAAGGAATTCGTTTGTCTTTGAAAAATGCCTGCATCCGAAAAAGCCTCTGTAAGCCGAAAGCGGGCTGGGATGCGGGCTTTTTAATATAAGGTGCTTTGGGTTTGTGATGAGCTCGGCTTTTCTTCCCGCGGGAGCTCCCCAAAGCAGAAATACTACCGGTGTATCCTTTTCGTTCAGTGCCTTCAGCGCGGCATCGGTGAATTCCTCCCAGCCGTGTCCCGCATGCGAATTTGCGGCGTGCGCGCGCACAGTGAGCACCGTGTTTAAAAGGAGCACGCCCTGTGACGCCCATTTGGTGAGGTCCCCATTGTCAGGGATATAGCATCCCACATCGTCATGCAGTTCTTTGTAGATATTCTGCAGACTCGGCGGGATGTCCACGGGAGGCTTTACGGAAAAGCACAGGCCGTTTGCCTGTCCCGGCTCATGATAGGGGTCCTGCCCGAGTATCACGACTCTTGTATCTTTGAAACTTGAATAATGAAAGGCGTTGAATATGTCGGATGACGGCGGATATATCACATGCGTCTCATATTCTCTGCTCACAAAGTCAAAAAGCGTCCTGTAATATGGTTTTTTGTATTCAGGGGAAAGTTTTTCCGTCCAGTCGTTTGCGATAGCGCTCATGATCTCCTCATATCCTCACAGGTATCCCTTCGTCCGAAAGGTACTTTTTAAGGTCCGATATCTCAAGTTCCTTATAGTGAAAAAGCGTTGCGGCAAGCGCTGCGTCCGCTTTTCCGTCTGTCAATACATCCCTGAAATGCTCTTTTTTGCCTGCTCCTCCGGACGCGATCACGGGGATGCCCACTCTTTCCGAGATCGTGCGCGTAAGCTCCATGTCGTAGCCGTCTTTTGTGCCGTCGCAGTCCATCGAGGTGAGGAGTATCTCTCCCGCACCGAGGCGGTATGCCTTTTCGGCCCATTCCACGGCATCGATCCCCATATCGATCCTTCCGCCGTTTTTGAATATGTTCCAGCCTTTGCCGTCAGGCCTTCTTTTTGCGTCGATGGCAACAACCACGCACTGGCTTCCGAATTTGTCGGCCGCTCTCGCGATAAGGTCGGGATCCATTATCGCAGCTGAGTTTACTGCCACTTTATCCGCACCTTCGCGGAGAATGACCTTGAAATCGTCAATGGTCCTTATCCCGCCGCCTACCGTGAACGGGATGAAGATGGCTTCCGAGATCTTTCTCACAAGGTCCGCCTTGATCTCACGCGCATCGGAAGATGCCGTGATGTCAAGGAACACGAGCTCGTCGGCTCCCGCTCTGTCATAAGCCGATGCCGTTTCCACAGGGTCTCCCGCATCGCGCAGGTTCACAAAATTTATGCCTTTTACCACTCTTCCGTCCTTTATGTCAAGGCACGGGATGATCCTTTTTGTGAGCACAGTCCTTCCTCCTTAAATGCCGTTCAGACGGCCGCAAAATTCTTCAAGATCTCAAGTCCCACAGAGCCTGATTTTTCGGGGTGGAACTGACAGGCAAAAATGTTGTCTTTTTCGACTGCCGCGTGGAAATCCAGGATATAGTTGCATTTTGCGGCTACCACGGGTTCCGGGGTGTTCAGGTAATAGGAATGCACGAAATAAACAAATGCTCCGTCCTCAATGCCTTTGAACAGCTTTGTTCCGGGAGTTATCTTTAATGAATTCCAGCCGATCTCGGGTATCTTAAACCCGGGAGTGTCGGGAAATCTGTGGATGTAGCCCTTTATCAATCCGAGTCCGGGAACACCGGGAGCCTCATCGCTTCCTTCAAACAAAAGCTGAAGTCCGAGACATATTCCAAAGAAAGGTGTGCCTTTTTCTACGACCTTTTTTATGGTCCCGGTAAGCCCGCTCTCATTTAGCTTCTGCATGGCGTCACCAAATGCGCCGACGCCCGGGAGCACTACTTTTTCCGCGCTGAGGATGGTCTTCTCATCGGAAGTCACTGTCGTTTCCTCGGATATGAATCTGAACGCTTTTTCAACGCTCCTTATATTTCCCGCACCGTAGTCAACTATGGCGATCATTCGCATTCCTCCAAAGTAAAAAATAAACAGCCGCCTTTTCAAACGTCTGTTTATTTTACTAGTTATTTGTCTGATTTTCAAGTCCCACATCAGCCACAGTGCTGTAAATGTATTTTGTGTAGTAAAGATTGGCAGATGCTTCGTTTTCCGTGTTCACGATGCCCGCATAAGTGGAAAGTACGGTCATCGCTTCTTCTTCGCTGATGCCGAACTGCTCGTCGAGAAGTCCGAGGATCTGTGTCCTTACGAAATAGAGATCGTCTTCCGCTCCGAGTTCGATCGCGTACGGGATCCATTTATTGTAGCGGAGAAGGCCCTTGAACAGGTCATTAAGTGACGAAGTGTAATCTCCTGTCGCATAATGATTGTTAAAGGCGGAAATCTGCGCACTTACGAAGTTGACCGTGTATATCTTTTCTCCGAGTTCGTAGTCCTTCTCGTCAAGAGTGAGGCCGTAGATGTGGTCGTAGGCGTCGGAATAGTAGTTGATATCGCCGTATTTAAGAGCGCTGTTGTAGTCCCTTTCAGCCTGCTTTATGCTCGTGCGGTATGCTATATTGCTGCTACCGCTGATGATGAGCGCGGCGATCCCGACAAACACGGCAAAGATGATGGTGACGCCGGCCTTGTTGAGTCGTGTGGTATTGTCGGTATCCTCAAGGATGAGTTTACTGAGTTCCTCACGCTTTTTGGCCTTTAAAGCGTCTTTTTCTTCTTTGGTGCGCCTTGCCTTTTCGGCTTTTGCCTCGGCTGCGGCCTTTTTCTTTTCGTCCTTTTCCGCTTTCTTTGCGTCTGCGGCGGCTTTCTTAGCCTCGGCGGCCTCCGCTTTCTTTGCGGCGAGCTCTTCCTCGGTAGGCTCGGGTTTTATCTTGTCCTCAGGTATCTTAACGTTTCCGAACAGCTTAACATACCAGGGTTTGTTCTCTTTTTTCTTCTTTGGCTTCTTTTCTTCGGATTCGTCATCATCGATGCTTACTTCATTGAAAAGATTGTCAAGGGCCTGTATGTCCTTTTCGTCAAGGTCGTTCAGTCCTGCTGCGCCAAGGAGTTCCTCGGTGCTGACCTCGGGAGTCTCGGTGACATTTGCGGCGCCAAGTTCTTCGCCTGCAGCATCTTCCTGCGGGGATTCCTCGGTCCCGCTGTCAAATACAAAGCCCTCCAGCGGATCTTCTTCTGCGGGCGCCGCTTCGTCTCCCGGTGTGTCGGAAGCCTCTCCGATACCTGCGAGCGGGTCGCTCTCATCATCTGAAGCGGTATCTGCAAGAGGATCACTCTCTGCAAGGGGATCGTTCTCTGCGAGCGGATCGCCTTCCGTAAAGGCTGCCGGCTCTTCGGATGATCCGAAAGGATCGAAAGGATCCGGCTCCGCTCCCGAAATATCAGTCATCGGAAGGTCCGAGCCATCGTCGGTGAGGTCGGGAAGCCGATCCGTCAATGTATCTTCTGTCTCTTCCGGTGTTTCGAAGTTTTCTTCAGTCACCGGTTCCGTATATGTTTCTTCAGTTTCTTCGTTCTGAGGTTCCGGCTCGTCAAAACTGAAGCCGGGGCCATCATCCGGATCCGGCCCGTTATCTTCGTCAGACTGTTCTCCATGCACAACAAACGGCTCTCCGCCGTTATTCTCTGCGGAAAGCTCTTCATCTATCATTCTGTCGATGGCTGCGTCATCATAGTCATCGAATATGTTGTAGTCATCCGAATTCAGTTCACCGGCTTCAAATCTGTCATCGAAAGCACCGTCATCCACATTAAAGCGGAATGTGTCTTCGCCTCTTTCGTCCGCCCCGTCGGTGTCCTCGCCGTGATCTTCACCAAAGAAGAAATTGCCCTGCTCGGGCTCCTCCTCTTTCTCTCCCGGAAGTGTATGGAACTTAAGTCCGGGTCTTTCCAAGGTGTCATCTTCGTCAAACTTGAAAGGATCTTCAAAGTCCGCGGTCTCTTTGGTAGTCTCGGGATCTCCGAGGTACTGTGCTACCTCTTCAGGCTCCGGATCTCCGAGATACTGCGCTACCTCTTCGGGTTCTGGATCTCCGAGGTACTGCTCAAGCTCCTCAGGCGCCGGTTCGTCAAACTTCCACGGCGCTACCTCTTCGGGCTCCGGCTCTCCGCGGTACTCCTCCAGCTCCTCCTGCGCCGGTTCCTCAAACTTCCACGGCTCCG
>JAEENL010000016.1 GCA_016283775.1 Lachnospiraceae bacterium
CAGAACGGGAACAGGAACTCGAAGTCCGTGGTCGACTTGGAATAGAAGCAAAGCACCTCGGGATCGTGGTCGCGGAGGCGGAGATTCTCGTCTCTCAGGCCGATGGAAAGCAGCCAGTTGTGGCAGAAGGTCCTCCAGTAATTGAACCACTCGAGGTCGGTGCCGGGCTTGCAGAAGAACTCAAGCTCCATCTGCTCAAATTCACGTGTCCTGAACGTGAAGTTTCCGGGTGTGATCTCGTTTCTGAAGGACTTTCCTATCTGTCCGATGCCGAAGGGAACCTTTTTTCTGGAAGTTCTCTGCACGTTCTTGAAGTTTACAAAGATACCCTGAGCGGTCTCGGGACGAAGGTAAACCGTGTTTTTTGCATCCTCGGTAACGCCCTGGAAGGTCTTGAACATGAGGTTGAACTGTCTGATGTCTGTGAAGTTGTGCTTGCCGCAGGTGGGGCAGGGAATGTTGTTGTCCTCGATGAACTGCTTCATCTCTTCCTGAGAGAAAGCGTCAACGGGCTTCGGAAGTGTGATGCCCTTTTCCTGTGCATAGTCCTCGATGAGCTTGTCCGCGCGGAAGCGCTCTTTGCACTCCTTGCAGTCCATGAGGGGATCGGAGAAACCGCCGAGGTGTCCTGATGCGACCCATGTCTGGGGGTTCATGAGAATGGCGCAGTCAACACCTACGTTGTAGGGGTTTTCCTGGATGAATTTTTTCCACCATGCCTTTTTTACGTTGTTCTTGAGCTCAACGCCGAGATTGCCGTAATCCCAGGTGTTCGCAAGGCCGCCGTATATCTCGGATCCGGGATATACAAAGCCGCGGGACTTTGCCAGAGCTATGATCTTGTCCATTGTCTTTTCACAAGCCATATCGTCTCTCCTTAGAAAAAAATGATGAAGCGGGTTTCCTCATCAATAATGATATCTGATGAATTTTAGTAAAAAACGGGCGCTGTGTCAAGCCCCGTTTTTGCTGTGCGCATATGAGAGATTTAAGTTTTACATTTGTTCCAGGATATATTCCTTTACTTTTTCGAGAGAACTGTTTTTCCAATCGCCGGTTTCCGCTTTTTTTGAAAAAGGAACGATGATCCTGAAATCGAGGGCTTCCCCGGGAACGCGGCCGCTCCGTTTTTCCTCGTCAAAATGCATGTCCCAGTCATGTTCCGTGAAGTCCTTGAATTTTGCGGGATTCATGAACATCTGCTGTCTCTTTGTCGCCGCGATGAAGGCTTTTGCGGAGAGAGGCGCGAGGCGTTCGTATTCGTCCGCCTGTACGTTTGTAAAGATGTCGGGAAGTTCGGCGTAAAGCACGCGCTCGGTGTTTCTGTCTATAAAAAGGCCTGCAGCCTCAAAGGAAAAGCTGTCTTTGGTGAAAAAGAGCTTAAGGAGCACGCCTTTTTCAGTGTTGAACTGGGCTCTCTGGTAGTCGGTGTCGAAAACGAAGTTCCCGAGTGAGTAGAAAATGGCTTTTCCGTCGGGAAAAGTCTCGTAGTTCATCGGGACATGGGGGTGGTGTGAGACCACGGCGTCCGCGCCCATCTCAAGGAATGAGATGTAGCGGTCTCTGGTGTAGGGTGACGGAAGGCTCGTGAATTCCTCGCCTCCGTGGGACACGATGACGCACCAGCGGCAGGTGTTTTTTACGTCTTCTATCGCTTTGCGGATGAGCTCCGTTTCGTTCCACAAAAAGCATCCGGGATAGTCGTCGGCTGCGGGTTTGCAGCCTCTTCTGTAGCCCACTCCGATGAGGCCTATGCCGCCTGCTTCGGGGATGATCACAGGGCGCATCGCCTCGCTTAAGTTCATGCCGGCGCCGAGCGTGAGGGCGCCGTTTTTCTGCGCTTCATCCAGTGTATCCCGCACTCCGTCGGGGCCTGCGTCCATTATGTGGTTGTTGCAGATGTTCCAGATGTCGGCTTTTATGCTTTTTAAAAAGCCCGAAACCTCGGGATCCATGCTGTGCATCATAGATGCGACGCCGTTCTGCGGGACCTGTCTTTCAAGCCTTGAGAGCGGTCCCTCCACGTTTGCAACGACGTGGTCGGCGGAACGTAGGAAATCGAGGAGCCGCACATCCACAAGCTTCTCGTCGGAATACCTTCCGCTCATGTATTTGTCAAAACCTATATCACCGGTGAAAGCGAGTGTGGATCGTTCTTTCATGCATGCCTCCGTAGTGACTTGATCTATCTGTTTTTGAAATAGTTATCCAGGCCGTCCGCAATGCCTGCCGCAATCTTTTCCTGATATTCGGGGGACGCGAGGAGCATGTCTTCCTCGGGGTTTGACATAAAACCCGCTTCGACTATGGTCACAGGGACTTCCGACCAGTTGATGCCGCTCATGGAGTCCGTTTCCCATATCCCGCGGTCCTTTGCGCCGGTAGCTTGTATCATGCCTTCAAGGATGTATTTTGAAAGTGCTTTGCTGTCCTTATAAAGGCTTGCGTTGTACGGGTTCTTTTTCGTCATGCAGATGGTCATGGCGCCGGTCCTTGAGGTGTCGTCGGAGCCGTCGGCGTGGATACGTATGAAGGCATCGGCGCGGGCTTCGTTTGCGATCTTTGCGCGCTCGACGTTACTTATGTTCACGTCGTGGGTCTCTCGTGTCATGATGACCTCGTAGCCGCGTTCCTCGAGGATCTCTTTTAATTTCAGAGAAAGAATGAGGTTGAACTCATACTCCTTAAGGCCTGAGGTCTTTCCGCTCGTGCCGCTTGAAACCTTGGCCTTCATGACGTCGGAGCCGGGCCCCAGAGGCTCTTTTTCGTTGTTCCCGTGCAGTTGGTGCCCCGGATCGATACAGATCACGTATGGGCCGTTTTTTTGCGTTTCAGAAGGGTCTTTGGTCAGGGCAGCCGGGTACGGATCCATGAGAAAATGCTTCGGGAAGTCGTGGCGGAACGGCATCAAAAGGGACAGTCCGAAATCGACGGTTTTTTCCTCTTCCAGGATGACCTCAGTGTTTTCCGGGATCATGAAAAGGAATGAAAACACCGTGATCAATGCGATTATCATGCCGTTTCTAACCATGTGAGCGTGTTTTCCTATTCTCTGACAAGTTCCTTGAACCTGTCGCCTCTCTCTTCAAAATTTTTGAAATATCCGTATGAAGCGGCTGCGGGAGAAAGCAGCACAGCTCCGTCTTTTGTGATCTGTTTTGCCGTTTTTACGGCTTCGTCAAGGTCTGTAACTTTTATAACGTTCGGAAGCGCTCCGGTCTCGGAAAAGATCCTCTCTCCCGTTGCGTACATGAGTATGAAGTTTATGTCTTTTCTTGACCTGATAAATGCGACAAGTTTTGAATAGTCGATACCGCGATCCTTTCCGCCGATCAGCATGGTCCGGGTATCCGGTACGGAACCGGCCGCGCTTATCGCGGCTTCGGGAATCGTGGAAATGGAATCATCGTAAAAGCTTACATTTCCTATCTTTGTCACAAACTGCAGACGGTGGTCGAGGCCTTTGAAGTTTTCCATGCCTTCTATCACTTTTCCCAAGTCGAGTCCAAGGATGTCAACGGTCATGGTGCGGACAAACTCAGCATTCAGCTTGTTGTGGGCGCCAGGTATCTGTAAAGTATAATCCTGATTTAATTTATTTATAATGTGTTTTTCAGCCTTTGTTTTGAGCTCCGGAACGTTTTCCCCGAGGAGCACCACGTCGCTCAGCTCCTGGCACAGGGTGATGTTTGCCTTGGCTTTGAAATATCTGTCGAGCGTGCCATAGTAATCAAGGTGTTCTTCAAAGAGATTCAGGAAAATGGCGTATTTAGGAGCTTTTTCCAGTTTTGCGAGCTGGTGGCAGCTGAGTTCGAAAACTATGAGCGTGTCATCTTCTATCTCGTCGTACCAGTCGAGGCAGGGGCGTCCTATGTTTCCGAGGAGGATGACCTTTTTTCCCGCAGCGCGGATGGCTTCGTACATGAGCGCGGAAGTGGTGCTTTTTCCTTTTGTTCCGGTTATCCCGATGGTGCGGTCGCGGAATTCATTTAAGAACAGCACGGTCTGCGAGGTAAATCTCGGATCGTCGGAAAAATAAGGGATCCCGGGACTTTTTATCACGATGTCGTATTTTTCAAGGTCAAAGCCGTCGCGTTCGCCTTCGTAAACATCAAGGGACCGCACTTCAACGTGGTCTTTTATGAAGGTCTCGGTCGACTTTCCTTCGCGTCCGTACCCCCAGATCAATATTCTTTTGTCTTTCAGCGCATCTGTGATCTTCATGGTCATGATTATACTTCTTCCGGGTCCTTTATGGCAAATCAAAAAAACATATAGTCGACAAGTTTTGCTCTTATGGACATCATCCCGTTGTATTCCTCCCTCTCCGGAACGTAGGTCGCGGAAAGGACTACGGAATTCGGCATGCCTTTCATCATCTTGTCGAGCTCGTTTTCGCCAAAACGCCGCTTCACATCTTCGAAAAAGCGTATGATGTCTCCGAAGTAAAGTGCAGTGAATCTGCAGCCTCCGACATTTATTAAATTTAGTTTTAACATATTTTGACGTTTTCCGATGACCGATCCACGTATCACTTTCAGGTCTTTTTCGGCAAAGAGCACTTTTTCATTTCCTTTTCCGAAGGGCTCCATGAGCGCGATCTCATCCAGAAGCTTGTAGGTGACTTTTTCAAACGGCAGCTTCATGTCGATCCGCACCTTTTTTGCAAGCTGCTTTTCATCGAGGGTGCAATTGTCGTTCAGCCTCTGCTGGAGTTCCGGGAGCTTTTCGGGATCTATCGTAAGTCCCGCAGCCATGGGATGGCCTCCGAATCGTATCAGAAGGTCTTTTACCTTGGTCAGTTCCTCGTACATGGAATAGGCTTCTATGGACCGTCCGGAGCCTTTGAGGACATCGCCCGAATTTGTGAAGACAAAGGCGGGACGGTTGTATTTTTCTTTTATGCGGCCCGCGATTATGCCTGCGACGCTTTCGTGACAGTCCTTCAGATTAAGCACGATGACTTTGTCTATATAGTTTTCGGCTTCCTCCTCCGCAGCTCCGCAAAACTCGGCCTGCTTTTTCGCCACGGCGTCGATGATGAAGCTCGCGCGGTTTGCGCCTATCTCGGTCAGTTCTTTTCTGTCTGCATTGAGAGCGACAAGTTCCTCCGCGGCTTCGCGTGCTTTTTCGGGATTTTTTTCAAGAAGGAGCCTTTCCGCTTTTTCAGCGGTATCAAGGCGTCCCGAAGCGTTGAGGCAGGGGCCTATTACAAATCCTATATGGTAAACGCTGAGGCGTTCTCTTTCAAGTTTATTTGCCGTGATCAGTGCGGAAAGGCCGGCGTCCCGTGTTCTTCTGAGTTCCCCGAGCCCCAGCGCGACGATCACCCTGTTTTCGTCCTTCAGATCCATGACATCGCAGAGCGTTGCCATCGCGGCATAGGGCAGATATCTCATCACATCTGCTCCGAGGAGCTGCACGACCTTCATCGCGACGACGCATCCACAGATGTCGTGAAAAGGCGTGGTCTCTCCGGGCTGATGAGGATTTACAATGATATCGGCTTCGGGCATCACCTGTCTTTCGGTGCCGTCGGGACCTGTGACCACGGTGATCCTGTGGTGGTCTGTGAGGATAAAGCCCATTCCGAGCTCTTTTGCGTGTTTTACGGCATCAAACTCGGATATCCCGTTGTCGCAGGTGAGGATCAGGTCCACGCCCTGCGAAAAGGCTTCATCTATCATCGATATATTTACGCCGTATCCGTCCGCGATCCTGTCGGGGATCCTGAAATCCACCTTTGCGCCGATCTCCGAGAGCGCGGAAAAAAGGACAAATGTTGCCGTTATCCCGTCAACGTCGTAATCTCCCACTATCCTTATGTGCTTTCCCGCCGCCACGGCGTCTTTAAGCGCCCCGGCTGCTTTTTTTGCGTTCAGGAGAAGCTCAGGCTCCCTTAAACCACAAACAGAGGGATGTAAGTATACATCCCTCTCTTCCTTAGTAGTTAAATCGCGATTTAACAACAGCTGTGCTGTGACAGGACTTATGCCCTGCTCTGCCGCAATAGCGTCAATATCGCCTTTTTTATTCTTTATTACCCATGTCTGTTTCATTGGTGTTGTTGATCTTTGCCAGATGCTCGGCATAAGCTGCCTGTTTTACCGCAGCTTCGGCCGCTGCCGCTGCCTTTTCGGCCTTTTTCTTTTTTAACGATCTTCTGATGAGGATGATCGCAACAATTATGATGATCGCCCAGATGATGAGCCCAACGATGTGCGTGATGATCCATACGATGAAGTCCTGGATGCCTTCCCAGAGATCATTCATATATTCTTTGAACTCGACCGCGATCCTCTCGCCCAGTGTCTGCTCTTTTACGGGTTCCTTTACGGTAGGTGTGATCCTTGTGACTTCAACAACGTTTACCGTTACTGAACTATAGGTTATCTGGTTGTCATAGGTGCGAAGTCTTGAAGTATAGCTCTCGATGTCATAGTTTACCTGGGAAAGTCGTGCTTCAAGCTCGATGACATCATTGATATACTCTGCCTTTTCAAGAAGGCCGAGGAGTGTCTTTTGTTCTGTCTGCAAGGTCCTTATGCGGCTCTCGACGTCAACGTACTGGAGTGTCACATCGTCTTCGTTGTAGTTTGTCGAAGTAACGGTGCCATAGTTTCCTATGCAGCCGAGGAATCCGTCGATCTTGTCCTGAGGGATCCTGATGGTGAACTGTGCGGACCTGGTCGTAGTGCTGTAGATGTTGTTTCCGGAAACGTTCGATCTTTCGATGTAGCCGCCGTAGACATCTATGTCAGCCTTGAGTCCGTTGATGAAATTGTCAAATTCGAGCGTCTCGACCTTGAGATTTGCGGTCTTTATGACCTTTCTCGTGGTCCCCGTCTCAGATTCGCTGATGACTGTGGTGTCGGTCACATCAGATGATGTTCCTGTGGACGCTTCTCTGCTGTATGCGGTCTTTCCTTCGTAGGAATCCGAATATGACGCATTTGACGGGCTTTCAAACATCATGCCTTCATCATATGCGAAATTTGCATCCTTGCTGCTTGTATATGCACCGCCGTTGTCACGAATATACGCTTCCTCTTTATGGCCCGAGCTGCCGCATCCCACGAGCATCACAGATGTCAAAACCGCTGCCAATACTGCCGTGATCTTTTTCATAAATCCTCCTCCAAGAATGATATGCTTATCGTTTTTTTCGTCAGGTTTTACCCTTCACCCTCATTCCCGAAAAAATAAGCATTACGTTTCATTCTTTAATAATATGAAAACTCACTTCTTCTCAAACGCCTCTTCAT
>JAEENL010000017.1 GCA_016283775.1 Lachnospiraceae bacterium
GGTCATAACGGGCCTGACTCGAAATCAGGTAGTCCTCACGGGCTCGTGGGTTCGAATCCCACCGCTTCCGCGAAAGAAAAAAACAGTCGTGTGATACGGCTGTTTTTTTGTATCTGCGCATTATTTTATACCATCATGATGAGGCCATAGCTTATCAGGGTTTCTCCGAGGATATAGGTCAGCATTTCGAGCGTGTGTTTTTTGTAGGTGCCGCTGGATCTGTGGAAGCGCACATCAAAGAGCAGCATATCCGAGATAAAGAAGAGCACGGCTCCTATGAAAACTGTGATCGTGGGGGCTCCGGGATGGCTGAACAGCATCATGCAGGAAAACATGTTCATGGTGGCATTGGCGATGAGGTACCCGGTCATCGGGACTTTGAGCGGTACGGGAATGGACGGCCAGAGCCCGCGAAGATGCAGGAAGATGCTTGTGAGATATACAAGGAACAACGGTATCACGATAAAAAACGGGACCGCGTTAAAATCCACATGGCGTCCGAACGCGCTGATAAAGCAGATGTGGGAAAAGAGGAACGCTATCCCTCCCATGGACAGGGCTCCCGGGTGTTTAAGCATAAGCAGCACGTCTCCCGCCCAGGAAAAGAACATCGCTGCGATTATGTAAAGGTCGGGCTCGGTGCCGCAGCAGTATGCGATTATTATGAGGGGCATGAGGAGTCCCTTGGTGAGGACTCTGAGCTCTCTGTTCCCTTTGTAAGTGCCGTAAAGGTGAAAAGCGCTCACTATAAGAAGGACGATATATGCGCCCGCCGTTATCCTGTTCATGAGTGTGCCTCCGACTTGATGACTATGCTCTGTACGTTTGATTCTATCTTAATTTTATATTTTAAGCAATAATAAAAAAAATGTTAGAATTATTGATAAAAAATAAACTTTGTGACAGAATCTATACTGAATATGGGGGTAAAGGAACTTTTGATCCATACCCGCTTTAAAAGGCATACGAAGGGAGATTCCCGTGTTATTATATTATGACAAAATATCAGAGGTAATGAGCCGCCTGGAGGAAGCGCTGGAGTGCGTTGTACCGGGCGAGTTTGTGGCGCTCTTGAACCTCGACATAGATAATTTCAAGATGCTGAACGACTCGGTGGGACACACCGCCGCCGATGAGCTTGTGGGAAATGTTGAGACCGCTCTTAACATCGAGCTTTCCGACCATGACTACATCGGACGGAGTGGAAACGACGAGTTCATCATACTTTGCGATGGTCTGAGATCCAGAGAGGAATGTGAAGCAAAAGCGCTGCAGATAATGAATGTGTTTGACCGCCACAGGTTTGATGCCGGTGAAGGCAGAAGGATATATGTTTCCGCGAGCATGGGCGTTGTCATCGTTCCAAAGGACGGAAAAGGAAATTTCAAAGAGATACTGCGAAATCTCGAATCCTCACTGCATGTGGCAAAGGAAGCGGGAAAAGGCACATACCGTATATTCGACAGCTCCCTTGAAAATGTGACGGAGGACAAGTACAAGCTTCAGGACGATATGCAGCGCGGACTCAGGGAAAACCAGTTCGAGCTTTATTATCAGCCCAAGGTAAACCTCCATTCCGACTGTGTTTACGGCTTTGAAGCGCTCCTCAGATGGCATCATCCGACCAAGGGAATACTTCTTCCCTCTGAGTTCATACCGTTTGCGGAGGAGTCGGATATCATTTTTGAGATAGGACGACTGGTGCTGAGAAACGGATGCAGACAGCTCGGGATATGGCAGAAGAGCGGCAGAGACGTATCGCTTGCTCTGAACCTCTCGGGAAAACAGTTCAGAGAGCCCGGCATCATCAACTTCATTCTTTCCTGCATAGCGGAAAACGACATAAATCCGAACAAACTCGAGATCGAGATCACGGAGACCGCCGCGATCAGCGATTTTGACTACACCATCATGGTGATAAACATGCTGAGACAGATAGGAGTGACCTTCTCACTCGACGATTTCGGCACAGGATACTCGTCGCTCAGCTACTTAAAGCAGCTTCCCGTAGACAGCCTGAAGATCGACAAGAGCTTCATGGATACCATGCCCGACGACGACCGCGACCAGATGATCGTTGAGACCATCATCTCTCTCGCAAAGACGCTCAACATGTCTGTCATCGCTGAGGGAGTGGAGAACAAGAAGCAGGAGAAGCTCTTAAAGAACATGAACTGCAATTACGCGCAAGGATTTTTGTACAGCTGCGCGGTTCCCGCAAATATCGCGAGCCTCATGATAGGCTGACAAAAAAACGGGAACTTTTCAGTTCCCGTAGATATGTTTTACAAAATCGGAAAGTTCCTGGTCGGAAGTCAGCGCTTCCTGGAGTTTTGCGGTAATTTCATCGATCATTTGTCCGTATTCCTCGGAATTCTTAAGGGCGGCCCTGAAAGCATCCGTTTCTTCGGATGTGTCGCCAAAGAATATCCGGGGTATATTTTCATCATTGAGTTTTATGAGATACTCCGAGGCTCCCGGAGCGGGAGTATTGATGTTTATGAACTTGATGTCTTCCGTGATATAGACCACATAATCGACATCCTTGACATTTTCGGGGGCCGAATTCACATGCATTTCGTGCGTGGTGTATGAATCGATGAACTGATTTGATGCCGCAATCGATTCAAAGTCTATCAGAGCGCCGTCCGAAACGGTCTCGCTGAGCGCCTCCCTGTTTCCGGAAACCATGGCGCACAGGTATTTGTCAATGGTCTGCCTGATATAGAGGTTAAGCACATCGTCGGTGAGACGGGATTTCAGGACAGCTTCTTCAACGCTTTCGGACGAGATCAGAGGATAGATCACAGCCGAGCCGTCTTCCTTAAAGGACATGCAGAATTCCGATATGGAAGGGACTTTCACCGAATTGTTTTTATACAGCATATCATACAGGACATAGACTATGTAATCCGCGTAGTCTATGCCTTTTTTGTAATAGCAGCGTATATAGGAGATGCTTGCGACGTCACCTGTAAGAGCTTCGTAAGCTTCACGTTCCATCAGCATGTCTTCGGGGATATATTTGGAAAAGGAATCATATGCTCCCGAATAGTATGAGGTGAGAAAATCGGCCGCGGCCGCTATGATCTTTGCGCCTTCGTCCGTAGTGTCGGCGCGCATGAGCTCCGAAGTGAGCGTAGCCATGAGCGGTGTGAGCGTCGCAGTGGGGCTCGGAGTAGGAGTTGCGGTAAATGCCGGAGTCGGAGTGCTTTTGGGATCTGTGAGCAGCGTTTCGTCCGTAGTCTCCCCGTTGCACCCGGACAAAAAGAAGAGCAGTGATACGACTGCCGAAAAGAACAGGTATTTTGTTGCTTTTAAAATATCCATAGCGTCACTGATCGGAATTGAACCGACGACCACCTGCTTCGGAGGCAGGCACTCTATCCGCTGAGTTACAGTGACTTACGTCTTGCCCTGCTCTGATCCGCGATTACGCTCGCGGATCAAGGGTAAGACCCCTTACGTCAATCCCCTTCGGGCGTTGACAATTTCGAGTTATGACTCGTAGAATTATACTCTTTTTCGTTTCTGATTTCAACACCCTGCTTCATCTTGTTGCACAACCGGGATTTCCACTATAATGAAAACGCGGACACATTACTCTTGAAAAACCCTCGTGGATTGCGTTATAATATTCCAGTTATGAACAATAAAAAATTTGAAAATCCCCAGGCTTCAGAGGGGATAAGAATAAACAAATATCTGAGTGATTCCGGAATGTGTTCGAGACGCGAAGCTGACAGGCTGGTCGAAGAGGGACATGTCACGGTGGACGGAATGACCGCTGAAAACGGCACAAAAGTCCTGCCCGGACAGAAGGTCGAAGTGGACAATAAGCCCGTAAAACGTGACGACAACCAGGTGCTCATCGCCTTTTACAAGCCTGTCGGGATAGTCTGCACCACGGATACCAGGGAGCCTGACAATGTCATAGATTTCCTGAAATTTCCAAAGCGCATTTATCCCATCGGCCGACTTGACAAGGATTCCGAGGGTCTTTTATTGCTTACAAACGACGGTGACATTGTAAACAAGATACTCCGCGCCGGCAACAATCACGAAAAGGAATATGAAGTGAGCGTCAACAAGCCTGTGACACCCGAGTTTTTAAAGGGCATGGCGCAGGGAGTTCCAATTCTCGATACCGTGACAAAAAGGTGTAAGATCGAACCCACGGGAAAACAGTCCTTTAAGATCATCCTGACGCAGGGCCTTAACCGCCAGATCAGAAGGATGTGCGAGTATTTCGGATACCGAGTGGTCTCTCTTAAAAGAGTGAGAGTCATGCACATAACCCTCGGACACCTGAAACCCGGCGCATACAGAAACTTAAGCACTGCGGAGAGACAGGAACTGAAAAGGCTTCTGGCCGGTTCAAGCGCTCTGCCCGCAAAGGAAATAAGCCATGACCAAAAAAGAAAGAATCGAGGAGCTCGTTGAGCTTCTTTTAAAAGCGGGATATGCCTACGAACAGGAAAACCGCGAGATAATGAGCAATTACGAATATGACATGCTCTATGACGAACTTGTCGCTCTTGAAAAAGAGACGGGGTATGTCATGTCAAAGAGCCCTACCATGCATGTTGGCTATGAAGTGGTCTCCGAACTTCCCAAGGAGCGCCACGCAAGCCCTATGCTTTCGCTCGACAAGACCAAGAGCCCCGAGGCTTTGAAAAACTTTCTCGGGGATCATGAAGGACTGCTTTCATGGAAACTTGACGGTCTTACAAACGTTCTCACATACAGGAACGGCGAGCTCGTAAAGGCCGTGACACGTGGGAACGGCGAGATCGGAGAGATCATAACCAACAACGCGAAAGTTTACAAAAACATACCACTAAAGATCCCTTATACAGGAGAACTTGTGATCCGCGGCGAAGCGATCATCACATATTCCGAGTTTGAGAGGATAAATTCCCAGATAGAGGACGCTGACGCAAAATATAAAAACCCGAGAAATCTGTGTTCGGGAAGCGTGAGACAGCTTAACAACGCGATAACCGCAGAGAGAAATGTACTTTTGTACGTTTTCGGGCTCATCTCCACAGATCCCGACATGGGCTTTAAAACACGGCACGAAGGCTTTGAATGGCTTTCTTCGATGGGCTTTAAATGCGTCGAGTCAAAGCTTGTGAACAGCGAAAACTTTGACGAGACCTTCGGATATTTTAAAGAGCAGGTCACGAAGAACGATTTCCCTTCGGACGGGCTTGTCCTGTGCTTTGATGATGTGGCTTATTCCGCGTCGCTCGGCCGCACCGCTAAATTCCCGAGAGATTCCATAGCCTTCAAATGGCAGGATGAGACTGCTCGTACAAAGATGATCACTATCGAATGGAATGCCTCGAGGACCGGCCTCATAAACCCTATCGCAGTGTTTGAGCCTGTGGAACTTGAAGGTACCACGGTGAGCCGCGCAAGCGTTCACAACGTGAGCATCGCGGAAGGACTGAAACTTGGCGTGGGAGACGAGATAGAGGTCTACAAGGCCAACATGATCATCCCCCAGATATCTGTAAACCACACGGGAAGCGGGACATTAAAACCGCCTGCGACCTGCCCTGTGTGCGGCATGCCGACCGAGATCAAAGCCGAGGGCGACGTCAAGGTGCTTATCTGCAAAAATCCGGATTGCGCCGCAAAAAAGATCAAGAGCTTTTCGCTTTTTGTGAGCCGTGACGCGGTGAATATCGAAGGCGTCTCGGAGAACACGATAGAAAAATTCATAAATGAGGGTTATTTAAGAGAACTTCCCGATTTTTTCCGTATTTCGCGTTTTGAAGACAGGATAGTGAAGCTTGAGGGCTTTGGAAGAAAGTCCTACGATAATCTCCACGCCGCGATAGAAAAAGCGAGAAATGTGTCGCCGGCAGGGCTTTTGTACAGTCTCGGCGTGCCAAACATAGGAGTGGCCACGGCGAAGCTCATCTGCAGGCATTTCGATAATGACTTTGACAGGATAAGGCGGGCCGATGTTCAGGAACTGACCGCGATAGACGGCATCGGAGAAGTGATCGCGAAAGCGTTTGTCGAATTTTTCAAGAGTGAAAAAGCAAATGCGGTCCTTGACGAGCTTCTTAAAGAGGTAAAGCTCACTGCCGCCGAGGAAGCAAAAGAGCAGAAATTTTCGGGGCTCACGTTTGTGATCACGGGAAGCGTCGAAAAGTTTAAAAACAGAAATGAATTGAAGGATCACATAGAGAGCCTTGGCGGACACGTCGCGGGCTCTGTCAGCAAAAATACGGATTATCTCATAAACAACGATTCCATGTCGCAGTCCACAAAAAACAAGACAGCGAGGGAACTCGGAGTAAAGGTGATAACCGAAGAAGAATTTTTGAATCTGTGACGATCGGAGTTTGTCATGCCTATCAAAGTTCAGAATGATCTGCCCGCAAAAAAGATACTTGAAAACGAAAACATATTCATGATGGATGAGAAGAGGGCCATTTCACAGGATATCAGGCCCTTAAAGATAGCGATCCTTAACCTCATGCCGTTAAAAGAGGATACCGAAGTGCAGCTGATGCGGAGCCTTTCAAACACGCCGCTGCAGCTTGACATCACCTTCCTCACAACAGCGTCCTACGTTGGAAAAAACACGGCAACCAGCCATCTTGACACGTTTTATCTCACCTTTGACGACATAAAGAATGAGAAATTCGACGGCCTTATCATAACAGGTGCGCCGGTTGAACTCATGGAATTTGAAGAAGTCGCTTACTGGGATGAACTTAGATCCATAATGGAGTGGTCAAAGAAAAACGTTACCTCCACGCTGCATATCTGCTGGGGTGCGCAGGCCGGACTCTATTATCACTATGGGATCAAAAAACTCATGCTCGGGAAAAAACTTTCCGGCGTATACGAGCACAAGGTGGAAAAGCGTAAAACACCGCTGGTGAGAGGTTTTGACGACATTTTCAAGATCCCTCATTCGAGGTATACGGAATCGGACAACGATGCCATCAGAAACGATGAGCGACTGATCGTTCTTGCCGAGTCGGAGACTGCGGGGATATTCCTCTGCATGTCCACGGACGGCAGACAGATCTTTGTGATGGGACATCCGGAATATGACAGGATGACGCTCGACAAGGAATACAAGCGTGACGTGGGGAAAGGACTGGATCCCGAGATCCCGAAGAACTATTATCCGGACGACGATCCAACAAGAGAGCCCATACTCTCCTGGAGAGGACACGCAAACACATTGTACACAAACTGGGTAAATTACTACGTATATCAGGTAACACCTTACGAGATCCATGATATATCTTGACAATGCCGCAACCACAAAACTGAAAGAAAAGGCTCTTGAAAAGATGATGCCGTATCTCACTGAAGAGTACGGAAATCCGTCAGCTTTGTATCTTCACGGAGGACATGCGAGACATGCCGTGGAAGACGCGAGAGACGTGATAGCCGGGCTTATCGGGGCCGAGAGGGACGAGATCGTGTTCACGTCGGGCGGGAGCGAGAGCGACAGCCTTGCGGTCATTGGATATGCAAGAGCAAACAGACATAAGGGGCATCAAATCGTCACGTCTTCCATCGAGCACCATGCTGTGCTGAACGCCTGCAAGGCCCTTGAAAAAGAAGGGTTTGAGGTGACTTACGTGGACCCTTCTGCAGACGGGATCGTGAGCGTAAATGATATCGAAAAGGCACTTCGCAGTGATACGATACTTGTAAGCCTTATGACTGCCAACAATGAAGTGGGTACACTGCAGCCTGTAAATGAGACCGGTGCATTGTGCAGATCGCGCGGTATCGCGTTTCATACGGATGCGGTGCAGGCATTCGGACATATCCCGACAGATGTGAGGGAGAACTTTACAGACCTCATGAGCGTAAGCGCTCACAAATTCGGAGGTCCTAAGGGAACAGGCTTTTTGTTTGTGAGACGAGGGACCGTGCTTCAGCCTCTGGTCTACGGAGGCGGGCAGGAATGGGGCTTGAGAAACGGCACGGAAAATGTCGCAGGTATAATAGCGATGGCAGCTGCCGCAGAAGACTGCATAAAGAACTTAAAAGAAACGCAGGAAAAAGTCCTTCGATTAAGAGAAAGGCTTATTGACGGCGTGATGAACGCCATTGAAGACATAAAACTGAATGGTGACAGAACAAGAAGGCTTCCCGGAAACGCCGATCTTTTGATAAAGTCCGTAAGAGCGGAAAGCCTTGTTATAAGGCTTGCGGCACGCGGGATATGCGTTTCGGCTTCGTCTGCATGTGCTTCTCGGGATAACAGACCATCGCACGTATTAAGCGCGATGGGGCTTTCGGACGAGGAAGCGGTGTCATCATTACGGATCACGATAGGGGAAGAAAATACCGCGGAAGAGATCGATGCGACCGTGGAAGCGCTTAAAACTACAGTCGAAGACCTAAGAAGTCTCAGGAGATGATCATGGAAAGCAATGTCAGAAAGATGGTATTATCGATATTTGTTGACAACACCTTTGGTGTACTGAGTCGCGTTGCGGGCCTTTTCTCAAGGAGAGGCTATAATATCGACAGCCTTACCGTAGGCACCACCGAAGACCCGAAATATTCAAGGATGACCGTGGTGGCGACAGGTGACGAGCAGATACTCACTCAGATAAAAAAACAGGTCGAGAAGCTTGAAGACGTAAGGGAAGTAAAGGAACTTGTGCCCTCATCCTCTGTCTACAGGGAGCTGATCCTTGTAAAGATAAGGTGCAAAGCGGAGCAGCGTCAGGCAGTGATCTCGATCAGTGAGATATTCAGGGCAAAGATCGTGGATGTCACTCCGGATTCGCTTACTGCGGAACTTACCGGAGATCAGGACAAGCTTGAAGCGTTTTTGAAACTTTTGGAAGACTACAAGATACTTGAGATAGCAAGAACAGGGATCACGGGGCTCTCCAGAGGGAGGTAAAGGACAATGAATGTGGCAACGCAGATTTGCGGGCTTCTTATCATATCGTCCGTCCTGATCTTCAACATGATCAGGAAAAAGATCCGTTTAAAAAGCTCGGACAACTTCATACAACTGGTTGCTTCCTCGATTGGGCCGATCCTTCTCGATATGCTCTCATGCATGATGCTGGTCAGGCCTGATGTGGTCTCTGACAATGCGATGACGGTCGTTTACAAACTGAGACTTGTATCCATCGTGCTCGGGACCATTTTCGGTGTAAGATATCTCTGTTCCGATGTCTACAAACAGGACGAGAGATACAGGAATGTGATCTTTAAGGTCTGGATGCTTGCGCTGGTTCAGACAGTGCTGGTCGCAGCGATGCCTGTGAACTTTGAACTGTCGGAAAACGGAGACAGACTGGTGCCTTTCGGGACGGCGCTGTTTCTCTGTTATGCTTTCAGCGCGGTAGACATCGGCCTGATCCTCGTCATCCTTCTCAAAAACAGGAATGAAGTGAACAGCCAGCGAAGAAAAGCGATCGTCATGTGGGCGCTCACATGGTGGGCCAGCGGCATAGTACAGCTTATGTACGATGATGTGCATGCGGTATCTTTCGGTTCTGCGCTCGGCATCATGCTCATTTATTTCTCGCTTGAAAATCCCGAAGCCAACATGGACAGAGCGAGCGGCTTTTTCAACGAGAGCGCTCTCGGCATGTACGGCGCGAGAAATTACAACCGCAACATAAGCTTTTCCATCGTATTCATCTCATTTGCGTCAAAGGGCATAAGCACCCGTGTTATGCTCGACAGATCGATCCTCAAGGAGATAGTCGCTTATTTCAATTCGCTCGGACGTGGAGAGATGTTCCGTACGGGTGATATGGAGGGTGTGATCGCGTTTGAATCAAAAGAGGAATGTCTGGACACTTTCAAGCTGATACATGAAAGGTTCAGCTATGGCTGGGGTGAGCACAAAAATGTCTATGCCTTCATGCATTATGTTCTGGTACCGGACACTCTGGTATGCAATAACTGGGAAACACTTGTCCGTGCCGTGAAATATGCGGAATCGGAGATGACGGCCGGAGAGGATACGATAAAGGTCACAAAAGAACTTGTGGACCGCATGATGCATGAAAATGACGTCGAGGAGATAATAAGGGACGCTATTGACTGCAATCGTGTGGAGGTGTTCTATCAGCCGGTCTATTCTACGGCAGAAAAGAAATTTGTGGCTGCTGAGGCGCTCGCGAGGATAAGGAAGCGTGACGGTACGCTGCTTGTACCTGCGGAATTCATTGATGTTGCGGAAAAGAGCGGCATGGTGATAAGGCTGGGTGAGATCGTCTTTGAAAAGGTGTGTCAGTTTCTGTCGAGGGAGGCTCTGCATGAGCGGTTTGACATCTCGCATATCGGGATAAATCTTTCGGCGGCGCAGTGTGCATATGACAATCTCGCGGACAGTTTTATCTCGGTGATAAATGTTAACCATGTGGAGCCGTCGAGGATAGAGCTTGAGATAACGGAATCGGGTTCTCTTTCCGCAAGGGAAACGTTAAAGAAAAACATGTCGGAGCTGATGCTTTATGGTGTCGGTTTTTCGCTTGACGGTTTTGGAACGGGAAGGTCGGATTTCAACAATATTTTTGAGATGCCTGTGAACAAGGTGACTGTTGCTCGTGAGCTTGTGAGGGCGTACTTTGTGGAAGACAATGCAAGGCACATTCTGTCAAACAGCATACAGATGCTCAGGGATCTTGGGATGAAGATCGTTCTTGAGGGTGTGGAGACTGCGGAAGAACTTGAAGCGTTAAAAAAGTTTGACGCGGAGTACATTCAGGGGTATATTTATTCTAAGCCTTTGTCCGGTGGGGATTATCTGACGTTTTTGGAGAACAACCGGACGGGAAGATGAGTTGTTAAATTTTGTCATGCCCTTGATCCGCGAGCGTAATCGCGGATCAGAGCAGGGCATGGGAAATAAGGAATCTTGGAATCGCGTTCTTGAAGCCCGAGCGTAATCGGTCTTCAAAGCAGAACGCAAAAAACAAGGAATCTAGAGATCATGCCCTTGATCCGCGAACGTAATCGCGGATCAAAGCAGGGCACGATATTTGCGGATATGGTGGAATTGGCAGACACGCCAGATTTAGGTTCTGGTGGGAGACCGTGCAGGTTCGAGTCCTGTTATCCGCATTAAAAATGGGCATCCTACGGATGTCCATTTTTAATGTGGACGGAGACCTTGAACCTCAGGTTCGAGGTCTCCGCTTCGCTCCGGATTTTGCTACATAAAATGTTTGGGTCGCTGCTTGGATCGTATTCTGTCCGGATCATACGGGGGGCTGTTTTTGGATGTTGACATATGAGGTTGCTAATGGCAATATGTACATAATGGCGCCTATGTCATTAGCTGCGACGATCTGTTTTACGATCACGGCTATACTATGAGATATTGCTTTGCGGGCGTGAAGGGGGGAAGGTCCATTATGGAGTACGACTGCATACAAGAGGCATTATCCAATTACAATATAAATGCTACGAAGATAGAATTGCTGAGACACAATGAGAATCTGACTTATCGTGTGGGAAACGACTATTTGCTGCAGATACATAAACCGGCAGAGGGGTTCACTGCGGACTTTTTTTATGACGGTGTTGAGCGTATCGAGATATATAGATCAGAGCTTGCGTTCCAGGCGCACTTAAAGAAACAGGGCATGCAGATACGTGAAGCGGTTGAAAACCGTCAGGGTGAACGCATTACGAAATTACAGAACGGCACGTATGTTACGCTTTCAAAATGGATCGAAGGCGAATCGCTGGACCGGCTTGAACTAAATGATGAGATATGTTATCAGATAGGCGGGATGCTCGCATGTCTGCATCAGAAGGCAAAGGGTTTTCTGGTATCACCTATAAAATCATACGGTAAGGAACATTGCGAATGTACAAAGAAAAGAATACAGGCATTGGAAGATCTGGAGTTGAGCAAGGAATATTCGGCGATCATGCAAAAGTGCTGTGACTGTGCCGGGAACGTATTGGAAAAGGCACGGGATGAATTTCATTTGATCCATGGCGATCTGTCTTCGTCAAATATTCTGCAAACTTCTGAGGGACTGGTGCCTATTGATTTTTCTTTTTTCGGAATGGGACATCCGATGTATGATCTTGCCGTTCTGTTTGGGAATTTCAGCGGATTGGTGCGCAGACAGAAAATAGCGGAAGGGTATCGGAATGCAGGCGGAACGATCCGTTATGACGTGTTGGATGCGTGTTTTATTCTTTCGTTGATAGATTGTATCGGAATTCATTATGAACAGTGGAGTAAGAAGGAATGGTTTGCGCCCAGAATGGTACGGTGGCATAAGGAAAACCTGGAACCGTATGCGCGTGGAGAACGCATATATGCGGACGATCTTTATCTGCTGCACGTACAGAGTTCCAATTAAAGATCAATGCCGCTTGAGATGATTATTATTTCTTTTTTCTCACATAGCAGATATTGCTGAAGAGGAAGAAACTGTGGTGGCGGACGAGGTCTTCATATTCGGACCAGCGGGCATAGTATTTGCGGCCCCAGCTGGAGAGGGTCATGATGTCATCGTTGAGGGCGGTGAGCATCATGTAGTGTGAGGAAGCGTGGGAGACGGGAACAAGGTCGCCGCCGGAGGTCCGGGAATAGAGTTTCAGGGTCTTGTGGTTTTTTAAAAAAGAAAAGAATGTGTTGATCGAAAAGATCACGGGAATGTCGTTTTTAAGCATCTCATCGGCGATGCGGCGCATGCGGCAGGGGAGGACTCCCCAGCGGGCGCGGTAAGGCATTTTGCGGAGCAGGAAAGCGATGTTAATACCAAGAGAAAGTCTAAGGCCGTCTATCCCGAAATGGTTTATCACAGGGAAAAGAAAGCGGTCTTTTTTTATTTCGCTTTTGTAATCGTCGATATTTAAGTGATCTGCAGCCTTATTGAGGTACAGAAGAAGGTCGTGGGCGGCTACCGGACCGCAGGCGTATCCGCGGTCTTTTTCGCGGTCGAGCCAGCCCTGGTCTCCTCCGAAGGAAGGCCCCTGCGGTGTATCAACGTGTATGTATTCTTTTGAAAGCTTAAAATGTGATCCTGTATCCATGGTTTTACCTGCGAAAGATATGATGGATATATTTTACACCATCGGAGGACATTTGTAACGGATTTTCCTAATAGTTTATTGTTTTTAAAGGTCAAAGATGGTAGTATTTATGCATATATGCTTTATTTACGAGGTTCCGACGTGAAAAAGACACAAAGGAAAAAGAATTTCACATTTCGGATGTCCCATATCGGTCTTGGATTTGGGGTCTTGTCAATGCTCCTTATCGTGGGAACATATGTTTATATTGCCTACAGGCTGAGGTGGTTTGAGCCGTACATTGATCTTTTTCATGAGACATGGTTCATCGCGTCGCTTACTGTTGCCATTGCGATAATCCTCCTTATGGGGTTTGTGGGCATGTTCATTGCGACAAGCTTTGGAAAAAAGGAAGAGGAAGAGCGGCTTAACGTTCTCACCGATACCGCAAAAAACCTTGAGAGCCAGAGGAGACTCAACAAGTCTTTCAGCGTTTTCTTTTACTATATCTGCATTGTCGAGCTTGACAACGATTTCTTTTACGGTGCGCTAAAGCAGGATTTCATAAACGATACCATAGGTGAAAAAGGAAAATACAGCATAGCCTTCAGGACGCTTGTAAACAGGACGGTCGAAGAGAGCTTCCGGCCTGAAATGGAGCATTTTTTCTCGCTGGAGGGACTCAGGGAAAACCTGGCGCAGAAGGGAAGCGCCGTGGAAGAATTTGTGAATGCCTACACGGGATGGAGCCGCGCGACTGCTGTTGTGATAGAACGCAATGAAAAGGAAGAGCCGAGTGTCATCATGATCGGCTTCCAGAGGATCGACGATCACAAGAAAAAAGAGCTCCAGATGCAGGAAACACTAAAAGCCGCGCTTGAAGCAGCAAACAGCGCAAACAAAGCAAAGTCCGCATTCCTTTCGAAAGTGAGCCATGACATCAGAACGCCTCTTAACGGCATCATGGGCATGACAGCACTCGCTTCCACCAGAGTGGAAGACAAGGAACGCATGCAGTATTGCCTCGGAAGGATAGAAGATGCCGGAAAGCACCTCATTTCGATCATCGATGAAGTGCTCGATATGTCGAGGATCGAATCGGGACGGCTCGAACTCAGCATGGAACCTTTTTCGCTGTCAGAGCTCATGGACAATCTCATCACCATGATCCATCCACTTAAGGAAAGAAAGCAGCAGGATATGATCGTGGATGTATTAAGAGTTGAGCACGAGATGGTGATCGGCGACGCGACGAAGCTTCAGGAGGTATTTGTAAACCTTTGCACAAATGCGATCAAATACACGCCTGAGCATGGTACGATAAAGATCTCTCTTGCGGAGACTTTCCGAAAGAGAGATATGATAAGCTATGAGTTCGTAGTTGAAGACAACGGTATCGGAATGAGCCGGGAATACCAGGAGCACATGTTCGATCCGTTTGTCAGAGAGATAAACGACAAGACAAAGAATATCCAGGGTACGGGACTTGGGCTTCCCATTGCAAAGAACATCATAACCATGATGGACGGCGACCTCACGGTGGAAAGCGAAGAAGGAAAGGGTTCGATATTCAAAGCATCTTTCTATCTGAAACTTCATGAGGAAGCTGAAATAGACTGTTCGACATTTAAAGGAAAACGTGTGCTCATCGTCGATGACAACAAAAAGAGCTGCGATTTCAATGCCGAAATGCTCGACAGCCTGGGAATGATCGTTGAAAAAGCATATGGCGGCAAGGAAGGCGAGGAACTGTTTGAAAAGCGGCTTTCCGAAAACGTCCGGTTCGATGTGGCGATACTCGACTGGAAGATGCCTGAGTATGACGGATTTAAGCTTGGAAAGTACTTCATAGAAAGACTTAAGACCGAGGCACCGGTCATTGCGCTCGCGGCTTATGACTGGAGCGACATAGAAGTTGAAGCGACGAGATGCGGCATAATGACGTTCATTTCAAAGCCGTTCTTCAAGTCGAGGCTTGTTGAAGCGCTGCAGAAGATGCTTGGGGACTATGTTCCCGTGACCGAAGAGAAAAACGAGACTTCGGGCACATCACTTGCGGACAGTGATTTCAGCGGTAAACGCGCGCTGCTCGTTGAGGATAATGAGCTTAACACCGAGATCGCAAAGGAGCTGCTCAGCATGGCAAATCTCGAAGTTGAGACTGCCGCGGACGGAGCGATAGCGGTGAACATGTTCTCGGCTCATGAGCCGCATTATTACGACATTATCTTTATGGATATCCAGATGCCGAACATGAACGGGCATGAGGCGACGAGAGCTATCCGTGCGCTTCCTGCGAGCGATGCGAGATCGATACCGATCATTGCAATGTCGGCAAATGCATTTTTAAATGACATTCAGGAATCCGGTATGTCGGGAATGAATGAGCACATCTCCAAACCCATAGATCTGCAAAGGCTGAATGATGTGCTCAAAAAATGGCTTATATGACTCTGCCCTGCAGTCGAAGACTGCAGGGAGCCCCGCGGCTTTGAGCGGTTCAAAGAAATGCCGAAGGCATTTCTACCTAAGTTTGCAGAGCTCAGCCGCTGTCTTTGCGGCAAGTTCGGCATTGTTGTAGACAAGTCTGATGTTTGAGGCAAGTGAATCACCGCCTGTTATCTCAGCGATCCTCGCAAGGAGAAAAGGCGTGGTCTGCTTGCCTTTTATGTTTTTCTCCTCGCATTCGGCGATGGCTTCATCAATCGCGCGGTTTATCACATCGGGATCCATCGAATATTGCTCGGGGATGGGATTTGTTACGAGCATTCCTCCCTTAAGATCGAGGTCTTCCTTCACTTTGAAGGCTTTTGCGAGTTCTTCGGGAGTGTCGATGCGGTAGTCTACCTTAAAGCCGCTCTTTCTCGTATAGAAAGCGGGAAGTTCCTCGGTGCCGTATCCGATGACCGGAACGCCTTTTGTCTCAAGGTATTCGAGGGTGAGACCAAGGTCGAGTATGGATTTTGCGCCCGCACAGATGACCATGACTCTGGTGGACGAAAGTTCCTCAAGGTCCGCAGAGATATCCATGGTGGTCTCGGCGCCTCTGTGAACGCCTCCTATGCCGCCTGTCGCAAAGATCCTGACTCCGGCAAGGGATGCGATCATCATCGTTGTAGTGACTGTGGTGGCTCCGTTCGAGCCTCTTGAAAGGAGTACCGGGATATCACGTCTTGAAGCCTTGGGAATGTCTGAACCTCCTTTTCCGAGGAGTTCTATCTCATCCTTTGAAAGCCCGCATTTAAGGTGACCTTTAATTATGGCGCAAGTCGCGGGGACGGCTCCGTTGTCGCGTATGATCTTTTCAACGTTCAGTGCAGTCTCCACGTTCTGCGGATAAGGCATTCCGTGGGAGATTATCGTGGATTCGAGCGCCACGACCGGACGATTGTTTTTAAGTGCGTCTTTTACTTCTTCAGATACTTCAAGATATTTTGAAATGTCCATTTGAGTCTCCTTTCCGCCCGGGGATGTCCCGGGGAGCCCCTGATACTCGCGGGCTATAAAACAATTATATCTCCGAAAGCGGGAAATGCAAGAAAATGCTTTGTTTTGCTTGCATTTTTTTTGCATAAAGTTATAATTAATACCTATGAAAACTCTGATGAAATTTTTTAAACCGTATTGGAAGACCGCTGTGCTGGCTCCGCTCTTTAAGATGCTGGAGGCTTTTTTTGAGCTGTTTGTCCCGCTTGTGATGACGCATATCATTGACGACGGAATAGGAGGAGGGGACAAAAGCGTTGTCATAAAAATGGGGCTTGTTCTTCTTGCACTCGCGGCGGTCGGACTTGTGGCTTCTGTCACGGCCCAGTATTTTTCCGCGCGTACCGCGGTCGGATTTGCAAAAGATCTTAAATCTGCACTGTTCAGACATATCAATTCCTTCAGTTTCGCGCAGCTTGATATTTTTAATTCTTCAACGCTCATCACAAGGCTTACGGGCGACGTGAACCAGGTCCAGACGGGCGTGAACATGACTCTGAGGCTTTTCTTAAGGTCTCCGTTCATAGTGTTCGGCGCGATGATCATGGCGTTCACGATAAATGTGAAGTGCGCACTTATTTTCTGTGTCGTTATCCCCGTGCTTTCCGCGCTGGTATTCGGGATAATGCTCGGGACCATGCCCGGCTTCAGAAGGGTCAGGGACGCGCTTGACACGATGATCGTGAGGACCAGGGAAAACCTTTCCGGCGTGAGAGTGATACGCGCATTCAATATGCAGACTCCGGAAACGGAAAAGTTCGGAGCGGAAAACGATGAATTCACGAGAAGGATAAGGCGTGTGTCCGGCATTTCCGCGTTGATGAACCCTGTGACCTTTGTGGTCGTTAACGTTGCCCTCGTTGTGATGATAAGGCTTGGTGCGCTTTCCGTGTTTGAAGGTGTGATCACTCAGGGTGAACTGATAGCGATCATCAACTATATGTCACAGATCCTTGTGGAGCTGATAAAACTCGCGGATCTCATTATTCTCATCACAAAGTCTTTTGCGAGCGCGAAGCGCATAGAGGAAGTGTTCGCGGTGGTGCCCGAAGCAAAGGGCGAGATGGATGTGCCTGCTTCTTCGGATACTCTGGCGGATCTTAAGGATGTTTCGTTTAAATACAGCGGCGCAGGCGATTATTCGCTTAAGGACATAAGCTTTTCTGTCAAACGAGGCGACCATATCGGCATAATCGGCGGTACCGGAAGCGGAAAGACCACGCTTGTGAGCCTTATCCCGGATTTTTATCACGCGACGGAGGGCGTAGTGCTCTTCAACGGCACGGATGTTAAATATCTGGATAAGCATAAAGTCAACGATTCCTTCGGTTTTGTCTTCCAGAACTATTATCTCATAAAAGGCACGATACGTGACAACATCGTGTTTGGCGCGGAAGGCGTTTCCGAAGAGGATATAGTGGACGCGCTGAAGCGTTCCCAGAGCTACGATTTTGTAATGTCAAAACAGGGCGGGCTTGACGCCAAGGTGGAGGAGAGAGGAGCAAACTTCTCCGGCGGTCAGAAACAGAGGCTTATGATAGCGCGCGCGCTTGTAAGACATCCGGATGTGCTTGTTCTCGATGACTCCTCTTCAGCGCTCGACTATGCGACCGACAGGCGCTTAAGAGAAGCGCTCACGGAGCTCAAAAACGTAACGGTGTTCATTGTTTCCCAGCGGACATCTGCGGTAAGGCACTGTGACAGGATAATAGTGCTCGAAGACGGACGCGCTGCGGGCATTGGGACACATGACGAACTGCTCGAAACTTCAAACGTATACAGAGAGATTTATGAAAGCCAGATCAACAGATAACAAAAGAATACTGAAAAGGCTGTTTAAGTACATTTCGGGACATGCCGCCGCTGCAGTGTTTTCGCTCATCACGGCTGCGGCATATGTGGTGCTGATCCTTTATATCCCGGTGCTTACAGGAAACGCGATCGACCTCGTTGTGGCAAAGGACAAGGTCGATTTTGAGGGACTTAAGCCGATCATACTGAAACTCCTTATCTGCATAGGCTGCGGCGCATTGTCGCAGTGGCTCATGACGGTGCTAAACAACCATATCGCGTTTGAGATCGTATCCGACATAAGGGACGACGCGTTTAAGAAACTGCAAAAATTACCTGTGTCGTATTTTGACAGAAATCCTCACGGTGACATATTAAGCCGCATCACGAATGACGCGGAGAGCCTGTCCGACGGGCTTCTCATCGGATTTACAAAACTGTTTTCAAGTCTCCTCACGATACTTGTTACACTGTTCTTTATGATCAGGCTGAATCCTCTGATCACCGTGGTAGTGGTGGTGGTGACACCTGTATCTTTGTTTGTTGCCGCATTCATCGCAAAACGCACGCATGCGATGTTTCTCAAACAATCCGCACAGAAGGGCGAACAGACCTCGCTGATAAACGAAGCGATGTTCGTGAGAAAAGCTGTCTATGCGTATAATATGCAGGACAGGATGAACGAGAGATTTGACAGGATCAATGAGGAGCTTGCCGACAGCTCACTTAAAGCGACCTTCTTTTCATCGCTTGTAAACCCCTCAACGAGATTCGTAAACAGCCTTGTTTATGCGGGAGTCGGCATTTTCGGCGCGATCTCCGCGATAAACGGTATGATCTCGGTAGGACAGCTGTCTGCTTTTCTGGCATATGCCGGACAGTATACAAAGCCTTTCAACGAGATATCGTCTGTGATCACCGAACTCCAGAATGCCATTGTCTGTGCCGGGCGTGTTTTTGACATGATGGATGAGGACGAGCTTCCGGTGCCCGGGGATAAAGATGATTACAAGAGCGGCAGCGAGATACCTGCGGTGGCTTTTGACAATGTCGTTTTCTCTTATGTTCCCGAAAAGCCTCTCATCACCGGTTTTTCTCTTGATGTGAAAGAGGGACAGCGCATTGCGATAGTAGGTCCCACGGGATGCGGAAAGACCACGATGATAAACCTTCTCATGCATTTTTATGAGGTAAAAGGCGGAAGCATAAAGCTTTACGGAAGAGACGTAAGAGACATACCGCGTGAAGAGCTCAGGAGCAGGGTTGGAATGGTGCTTCAGGATACCTGGATAAGAAAAGGGACTGTACGGGACAATATCGCGATGAACCGTCCGGATGCCACGGAGGAAGAGATCGTGGAAGCGGCAAAGGCAGCCTATGCGCACAGCTTTATCAAGAGACTTCCGAAAGGGTATGACACCGTGCTCTCCGAGAACGGCGAAGAACTGTCGCAGGGACAGAGACAGCTTATCTGCATTGCGCGCGTTATGTTAAAGACACCTTCGATACTTGTGCTCGATGAGGCGACATCTTCGATAGACACAAGAACCGAGATAAAGATACAAAAAGCTTTTGACCATATGATGGAAGGCAGGACGAGCTTTGTTGTGGCACACCGCCTTTCGACCATCATGGAAGCGGACAACATCATCGTCATGAACAACGGTAATATCGTTGAGACGGGAACTCACGAAGAACTGTTAAAGAAAAAGGGATTCTACAAAGAACTGTATGACAGCCAGTTCTAAGAGATCCCCGGTGTATCGAGCTTTTGCTTTTGTTTTTCACGCTGGAGCTTCATGAGATAGTTTGAGAGCTTTGCGTTCCTTTCCACAAATTTGCATCCGTAGAGAGTCTCCCCGCCTTCCTCGGCGGGAGGAACGCTACGCACTATCTTTGCGGAAAGATGCATTATCGAGCGGTCGCGCATGGGAATGTTCAGGCGGACGACACGGTCGATCTGGAAGAAATCGCTGCTGAAGAAAGCAAAGCCCGTTTCGCTGATGTCCTTTATCAGTGTGTGGATGGATTTCGGACCCTTTTCGGTGAAATAGGAAACATCCATTTCCTCACCGATATAAACACGATAGTTGTTCCTTCTGTTCACGACTTCGGCATCGCCTATGATCTCAGCCGCATGATAGTACTGCTTTTTGTACATGATGGTCTGGATCCTGATGTTCCGCCAGATGTAGAAGAGCGACTCATGCGTGTAATTCAGGTCGACGGCGCAGTTTTTGGGGAAACCCACGAGATTTCCGTTAACATAAATAGGTTCGAGCAAAAGAAGGCTGTCGTGTATAAGACTGACCTTCGACTCGAACGAACCGGATATGTCATTCATTTTTACATTTAGCTGGACGATCTGTCCGGGCTGGAAATCCGAGATGTTCATGGTGTCTCCGTTAATGTGTTTCTCATTGACTAAATTCTATACTATTATCAAACAATATACAACCGTTTTTCAAAAAAAATTGACTTACAAACAAAGATATAATATATTTAGTTTCTAAAAAAGGAGGCGGATCATGGGTATCAGGGAACAGCTTATCGGAAGGAACTTTCTCACACTTAAGGATTTCTCGGCGGAGGAGATAGAGTACTTAATAGACCTTGCGGCCGATTATAAGCAGAAAAAGAAGAACGGTGTGGCACATGACACACTTAAAGGAAAAAATATAGCACTCATCTTTGAGAAGACTTCGACAAGGACACGCTGCGCATTTGAAGTGGCTGCCCATGATCTTGGCATGCATGCGACATATCTCGATCCGAAGAGCTCACAGATAGGTAAAAAAGAGAGCATCGCGGACACCGCGAGAGTTCTCGGCCGTATGTTTGACGGCATAGAATACCGCGGATTCGGCCAGGAGATAGTGGAAGAACTCGCAAAATATGCAGGCGTTCCCGTATGGAACGGACTCACGAACGAATATCATCCGACCCAGATGCTCGCGGATATGCTGACGCTCCGTGAGAACAAGGGTACGATAAAAGGCAGGAAGTTTGTATATATGGGAGATGCCCGTTACAACATGGGTAACTCTTTGATGATCGTCTGCGCAAAGCTTGGACTTCATTTTGTGGCCTGCTCGTCGGAAAAATATTTCCCTGACAGGAAGCTTGTCGAAGAATGCGAGAAATATGCGGCTGTTTCCGGCGGTTCCATAACACTCACAAGTGATGTTACAAGTGGAACAGCGGGTGCGGATGTCATCTATACCGATGTATGGGTATCCATGGGAGAACCTGAGGAAGTGTGGGAAGAGCGCATCAGAGAGCTTTCTCCCTACAAGGTCACTATGGATGTGATGAAAAATGCCGGTCCTCAGGCGATCTTCATGCACTGCCTCCCCGCATTCCATGATCTCAAGACCGAGATAGGAAAAGTGATGGGCGAAAAGTATGATTTTACTGAGCTTGAGGTATGCGATGATGTATTTGAATCACCGCAGTCGGTGGTTTTTGACGAAGCGGAAAACCGCATGCATACAATAAAAGCGGTTATGGCTGCAACACTTGGAGCATGAGATGAAACGCTTTTTTGAACTGCTGAAGGACAAGGGGATAGGCCCCGAATTTGTGAACATACTGCTTGGTCTCATCGCTCTTGCTTCTCTGGTTGTTTTCGGGATTACAAAAAACATTTTCTGCATCTATGTCATCATCTTTATCGGCGCCATGATGAACATCATCACGGGGCTTAGCTATGTGAGACGCGCCGACAAAAGAAACCTGGGGTATTGCATGGTGATGCTCGGCGTTGTGATAATCGTGATCTTTGCGGTGTGGACAACGCTCATCTGATTTTACAGAGGCTTTATGAAAGAAGAGAATGTACTCTGCGCGACAAACGCATATAAGGAATTGTATTATTTCAACAAAAGATTCGGGAAACTCCCCGAGAACGTGAAAAAGGAGCTGCAGATCGCTCTCGTTTCGTTCACGACGGAGGTGGGAGGCGTTGTGACGCTTTATTTTGAAGAAGACGGCACACTCATGATAAACACCGATCATGAAGAGAACGATTTTCTTTATGACGACATCAGCGCGGGACTCCTCACAAGAAGGCTTCAACGCGAAAAGGAAGAACTTTTTGAGCAGCTTGAGCTTTTTTACAGGACATTTTATATGAAAGACGAAACGGATAAGGACTGAAAAAGTCTTTTCCGGAAAGGGACTGATATGATTCTTGCGATCGACGTCGGAAACACAAATATAACCTTTGCCGTGATGGAAGGGCTTGAAACGAAGGCTTCCTTCAGGATAACCACAAAACTGCAGAGGACCTCGGATGAATTCGGGATGACCGTGATGGGGATGATGAGCAGAAAGGGTGTGGAACCTGAAGAGATAGAGGGCGTGATAATCTCATCCGTGGTTCCCGGACTCATGCATTCACTTACAAGCGGCATCGTGAGATATATGGGAAAAAAGCCTCTCATAGTGGGGGAGGGCACAAAGACCGGGATAAAGACCCCGACTTCAAACCCGAAAGAGATCGGCGCCGACAGGATAGTGGACGCGGTCGCGGCTTTTGAACTCTACGGAGGCCCTGTCATAGTCTGCGATTTCGGAACGGCGACCACATACGATCTGGTTTCCCAAGAAGGCGCATTTCTCGCCGGGATCACAAGCCCCGGGATAAAGATATCCGCAAACGCGCTCTGGAATGACACGGCAAAGCTTCCCGAGATAGAGATAGCCAAGCCCGATTCCATACTTGCGAAGGACACCGTAACGAGCATGCAGGCGGGCCTTGTGTACGGCTGCATAGGTCAGACTGAATATATAGTAAAAAAGATCATCGAGGAATCCGGACTGAAGAATGTTAACGTGGTTGCGACCGGAGGACTCGGAAGGCTGATAGCGGAATCGACCGATGTCATAAAGGTTTATGATAAAGAGCTGACACTCAAAGGCTTAAGTCTCATCTATGACAAAACGGTCAGGAACAGAGGGTGACCTTAAGATATGAGTATCATCAAGGCAGGCTCACTGGAATTTGAAAACGTGGTCCTGGGCCCTATGGCGGGTGTGAGCGATCTCGCGTTCAGACTCCTTTGCAGGCAATGCGGCGCGGGACTCGTATATACCGAAATGGTGAGCGCAAAAGCCATTCTGTTCCACAACAAAAACACGCATTTTCTGCTGAAAACCACAAAAGAAGAGCGTCCTACGGCATTGCAGCTTTTTGGGAACGATCCGTCGGTGCTTGCGGAAGCCGTGGCAGAGATAGAAGACAAAGACTTTGACATGCTTGATATCAACATGGGATGCCCCGTACCGAAGGTCGTGAACAATGGCGAAGGCTCGGCCCTCATGAAGGATCCCGCGCTGATAGAACGGATAGTGAAGGCAGTGAAAGGCGCAACATCCAGGCCTGTGAGCGTAAAGATCAGAAAAGGCTTTGGAAAGAACGACAGAAACGCCGTGGAATGCGCGCTTGCCGCAGTACAGGGCGGCGCGGAGCTGGTCGCGGTGCACGGCAGGACAAGGGAAGAGTTTTACTACGGAAAAGCCGACAGGACGATCATACGCGATGTGAAAGAAGCGGTGCATGTTCCCGTCATAGCGAACGGTGATATCTATACACCTGAGGACGCAAAAAGCATGCTCGAAGAGACCGGAGCCGACGGTGTGATGGTGGCGCGCGGAGCGCAGGGAAATCCTTGGATCTTTGCGAGGATAAAAGCATATCTCACAGACGGCACGCTGCTGCCCGAGCCTGACATGAATGAGCGCATCGAAATGCTGCTTAAACACGCGGAACTCGAGGTTGAGTTCAAAGGCGAGACCACGGGCATTACAGAGATGAGAAAGCATGTGGCCTGGTACATGAGCGGTTTTCCCGGAGCCGGAAGGATACGCGGTGCATCAAACTATATCAGCACGTTAAACGAACTGAGAGAACTTACGGAACGCTTGAAAAACGGCGCTTTCTGATACTTTTTCCGGATATTTTTAAAAAATCTTGCATAGCGGAGTACGTTGTGCTATAATTTCGCGCATTAATACACTAAAGTGAGGTGGATCATATGGAAAAGAAGTTAAAAGCAGGCATCCTTGGTGCTACGGGAATGGTAGGACAGAGATTCATATCTCTCCTTGAGAACCATCCCTGGTTTGAAGTGGCTGCAGTGGCAGCAAGCCCGAGAAGCGCGGGAAAGACATATGAGGAGGCTGTGGGCGACCGCTGGAAGATGACTACTCCCATGCCCGAAGCCGTTAAGAATATGATCGTTATGAACGTCAACGAGGTTGAAAAGGTTGCCGCTCAGGTGGATTTCGTTTTCAGCGCTGTTGACATGTCAAAGGATGAGATCAGAGCGATCGAGGAAGCATACGCAAAGGCCGAGACTCCCGTTGTTTCAAACAACTCTGCTCATCGCTGGACACCTGATGTTCCGATGATCGTGCCGGAACTCAATCCCGAGCATCTTGAAGTGCTCGACGCACAAAAAAAGCGCCTCGGCACAAAGAAAGGCTTCATAGTCGTAAAGCCCAATTGCTCCATACAGAGCTACACACCCATGCTGCATGCTCTTCGTGAGTTTGAGCCCACTGTTGTCGTAGCAACGACCTATCAGGCAATCAGCGGCGCGGGAAAGACCTTCAAGGACTGGCCCGAGATGGTGGACAACGTGATCCCTTTTATTTCCGGAGAGGAAGAAAAGAGTGAGCAGGAGCCTTTAAGGATCTGGGGCAAGGTCGTTGACGGACAGATAGTAAAGGCAGAAGGTCCCATCATCACAACGCAGTGCATCCGCGTACCTGTTTCTGACGGACACACAGCAGCCGTTTTCATGAGCTTTAAGAAAAAGCCCACAAAAGAAGAGATCCTTGACAGATGGAAAAATTTCAAGGGACTTCCTCAGGAATTAAAGCTTCCTTCGGCTCCCGACCAGTTCATCACATACCTCGAAGAGGAAAACCGTCCCCAGACCAGACTCGACCGTGATTCTGAAAAGGGAATGGGCGTATTTGCGGGCCGTCTCCGTGAGGACAGAGTATACGACTGGAAGTTTGTGGGTCTTTCCCACAACACAAAGCGCGGTGCCGCAGGCGGTGCCGTTCTCACGGCGGAGCTTCTTAAAGCAAAGGGACTTATAACAGCAAAGAACTGATATTTACGGTAGTAAATTTATATGACTTCCGAGCGGAGGATAAAAATGCTGAAGAAGATCAAACTCTTTTTGATAGCGCTTTGTCTGGTGCTTCTTTCGGGCTGCGGCAATGAAGATGAGCCTGTGGCTACATCAACACCCGCGCCGACCGCAGAACCTGCAGCAACGACAGCGCCCACGGCTACACCGGAACCTACAGCAACGCCTGTACCTACTGCAACGACAGCGCCCACGGCCACGCCTGAACCCACTGCAACGCCGGCGCCGACCGCCACACCTGAACCTGCATTTTCGGTAAATGAAGTGGACATATCGGCTTATTCCATGTTTGCAGCTTCTTTTGGCGGGATCCTCCCTGTGTCGAAAGATGACAAATGGGGTGTTATAGACTACACCGGAAAAGAGATCATACCCTGTGAGTATGATGACATCCAGCTCCCGAATAACGCCGGATACATCGTTATGGCTCAGCTCAAAGACAACGGCTGCGAAAACATCCTTTTTGACAAAAACGGAAACAGGATACTTACCACGACCGACAAGATCGTGGCTTCTTCCGACGCATACGTTATCACAACGGAAGAACCTGCAGGTCCCGGAATCGTCACGTTTTACAAGTACTACGATTATGACGGAAAGCTTCTTGCGGAAATACCCACGGAATATCCGGACGAGTCTTTTACATCCGACAGACCGCATGGATTTTATAACGGATTATCGGCTGTTATGGGACAGTACAGAGGACGTTTTTTCCACAAGGATATCATATTTGATTATGAGACCATGTATGACTTCGGATTTGTAAACACCTCCGGAAAGGTCAACTGGGTCGTTGGCGGACTCGGCGAACCGGGTGATGCGTATCTTGATGAGACCGAAGCCTGGACAGTGCAGGAACAGTACCTTTTGGAACACTCGGAAATTGCGGATCCTTCCGTACTAGGACTTAAGCAGGAGGTGCAGTATCCCGTAAATTCCCCTGTTGAAGGCTTTTTCCTTACGGTGCCCAGAGACTTCGATCTTGAAGGGTATTACTTAAGGAGCGTGGACGGAAGCAACGTTTGCTATTTCTGCCCGTGGGATATGAAGATCGTAGACGACACTCTTAAATATTCAAGGCTTATGGTGGACGATTCGGGAAGAATGATCCCCACGTTTGTCGGAGATATTGAGGCGCCTGAAACTCCTCCGGATGATTTCGGCTTATACTCATCGGCATCCCTTAGCGGCTTCCCTTATGACGGAGATTATTTCTACAATTACGGTACCAAGGTGGTACTTGTGAGCAATCGGAAATACGCTCTCATAAACCTCGACGCCGAGCTTGAATACAAGATATTTGACTACTTTGTCACAGGCGCGGGCAAAAACTGCCTCTGTCAGATAGGAGAGGACAGGTTCTACTGCGATCACGACGGAAACATCGTTTCTCAGGCCTATGAAGAAGCATCTCCGTTTACAAGTAAAGGCTATGCTCTTGTTAACGAAGGCGAGGAGACATGGCTGATTAACGAAAACTTTGAAAAACTCGTGAAGATTGGTTCATTTACGGGGCTTTCCGCAAACGGGGATCTTCTCACCGTTAGCGATGGCGACACAACAAGGATATTTGTGACAGAAGAGTGAAAAAAACGGATTTTACCGATAAAAGGCGGACTTGTTCCGCCTTTTTATATATTATAAAACTTGCAACAGACAGGGAAAAAAGGTATAATCATCTTTGATTGTTTGTCTTTATCAAGGAGGATCAAAATGGAACGGAAAAGTCCCGTAGCGGGAGTATTCTTAAGCATATTGCCGATGTTCGTGGCATTCGGTTGCCAGCTGGTCGCATCTCTTTTTGCAACGATCGGTTTTAGTGTATACAAAACTTTTCAATATGCCGCCCAGGGTATCGTGCCTGATGCTTTCGGCTTTTTTCAGGCTGTCACGGAAGATCCGGGCTTCATGGCGTTAAATATGGTAACCGCCGAACTCGTCATGATACTTTGCGGCGCACTCTGGTATTACCTTGCTTACAGAAAGCAGGACAACGGATTTAAGACGCTGAAACCCGTATATCTCCTGTTCGCGGTTTTTGCAGGTATCGCGATCCAGGCGCTGTGCTCGCTCTTTCTCACCTTTGCGTTCAGCCTTCTTCCCGAGGCTTTCATTGAAAGCTATGAGGAACTTACGGACATGCTCTTTGACACGAGTTCCATCTGGTATGTGATCTGTGTCGTGGTGCTCGCCCCGATAGCGGAAGAGCATTTTTTCAGAGGGATCACGCTGAAACTGTTAAAGAATCACAATGTGAACATCGTTGCGGCAGTGATCATACAGGGCTTCTGGTTTGGATTCCTTCACTGGCTCGGCGGACTTTTCAGCCTGGGAACCTTGATCCAGGCGGTCTATGCCTTTGCGATGGGCGTTGTGTTTGGCTTTGTCGCAGCAAAGCTCAATTCCGTATGGCCGACAGTCATTCTTCACATGGCAGTGAACGGAGCGGGAGAACTGCTCTCGGTACTTTCGGGAACACTCGAAAAGCCCGAGATAGTGTCCTATGGCATGATACCTGTTGGAATACTGTGTCTTGCGATATCGATACTCTTGTATTTAAAAGTAAAACCCATGGAGGAACCTTATGGGCAAAATGCTATTTAATCTTGAAAGGAAATTCGGGCAGTACGCGATAAGAAATCTTTCTCTCGTGATGATATGCTGCTTTATTTTCGGATATCTGCTCCAGCTCATCGAAAAGACGCTGGACCGGGACATCCTCGGATACCTCACACTTAATCCCTACCTCATACTTCACGGACAGGTATGGAGACTGGTGTCGTGGCTTGTCATCCCTCCGGAATCCTTTGGAGTTTTCACTCTCATCATGCTGTATTTCTATTTTTCGATAGGGCGCAGTCTTGAAAGTGTATGGGGTGATTTCAGATATAATTTCTATATCTTTTCAGGCATAATCTTCACCATAATAGGCGCTTTTGTGCTCTATGGCATTTCCTATATCGTGTTTTCAAGCGAACTCGCGGCCGGAACATATACGGCGCATGACCTGTTCACGGTGGGGGCGGTGTACAACCGTGTGACCGGTGTCACCACCTATTTCCCGTGCTTCTGGTTTTCGAGAGTATCGACTTATTATGTCTGCATGTCGATCTTCCTGGCTTATGCGATAACCTTCCCGGAAATGCATGTCATGCTGATGTTCTTCATACCTGTGAAGGTAAAGGTACTCGGCATCATCTATGCGGCCGTGCTCGGTTTCCAGGTGTTTGAATACATCCTTTACGGTCAGTACTATATGGCTGTGATCATACTTGCGTCGCTCTTAAATGCGCTCATTTTCTTCCTCTCCACGAGAAATTACAACAAGATCTCGCCGAGCGAGATAAAGAGGAGAGCGGATTACAAACGAAAAGTAAAGTGGGCGGGCCCCAATATGGGACACCAATCCGTGCATGACGGAAAGAACGTGATCACACGCCATAAATGCGCGATATGCGGAAGGACAGAACTCGACGGGGAAAATCTGGAATTCAGGTTCTGTTCGAAATGCGACGGTAATTATGAATATTGTCAGGACCATCTTTACACGCATGAGCATGTGAAGAGGATCTGACAGGGGGAGAGGCAATGGCCAGAAACTTAAGACAGACCGAAAATGAGATAAGAAAAGGCGTGAACCTTGAGGAGAACATTCCTGTGTACATCACTGCGATGGCATCTCTTTACGGTGAATTTGCTTTTTACAATCTTGCTATGAACCTGTCGCTCATAATCGACAAGAGTGATGAGGACGGCACGGGTTTTGATAAACACAATAAAGAGATATTCGACGCGCTTGTCGGAAATATCAGGATCGCGACTGCGGACGCTTTCGATCCGGACGCATACAGAAAAGCGACCGAGGAAACGATAGCGCTCCGTGAGACGATAAGACTCAGAGTCGAGGCTCTGACGGGCTATATGGACAGATTTGTGATCCATCAGGATATCCTTCGCCGCCTTGAGCCAAGCTTTGAAAGGATCGACATCGAGAGCACATCGAACGATGACCTTGCCCGTGAGATCCTTCGCTGGATATTCCTTTCCGGCGATGATGATGTGGTCATAAACGAGCGTATCAGAAGAACGTGCTGCAGCCTTCCCGTAAGGCTCACAAAAAACAAGATCATCGATATGGTGGACGGCACATTCTCACTGTACAACGGCTCTGACAAGACCGCCATCGACAACTTTGACTATATGCTCCGCACCTCGACCGGACTTTTTAAGCCCGATCCCAAAGCGGATATCTACGAAAACGTGAAGGAACTCCTTGACGAGCTTGACAAAGCGGATCATACCGCGCTTTCCGAGCAGCACTATTTTGAACTGAAAGACGACGTAAGGCTCGGAACCTCAGTGACGGATGAGCTCGCTGATGAGCTTACGGATCTTATGGGCGTCGCAAATGCGCTCCTTACCGTGCTCCTTACAAGACAGTATTTTTCGACCGAAGCGGAAACAAGAGTAAAACGCTCGATCGACATGGTAAGAGAAATGCTTTCCGGAAATACCGATGCGGATGCGCTTTTTGAAGGCACCGAGGGCTATGTTGAGGAACTTGCGGAAAAGATAAAGGACGAGGAATCCGTGCTTCTCGTTATTGAGGGAAATTACATGAAGACCGTGTCAAACCTCATGCTCGGCACGCCTTTCGAAAGACTCCTCATCTGCACGAAACTCTGCAGCGACAGCGTTTTTGCAAGACTTCAGGACAATAACGAGAAAACGAGCGACGAGTATCTTTCTCAGGTACGGACAACCTTTGCGAGAGACCTTTCCGAGCTTTTTAAAAACGGGAACAAGCTTAAAAACAGGGCTGTGATGGCGCAGCTCCTCGGAGAGCTTCCCATTATGCTCACAAGCCGCGCGGAAGTCACCGAATATGTGAAAAACGCGCTCACATCCTGCAGAGATGCCGGAGAGCGTCAGGTGGCCATAAATCTCATCAGGGAATATTATGATTGAATTTGATGAATGTCTTGAGGTCGGTAAAAAGGCCAAAAGGCACCAAAAAAGGATAATCTCAAAGCTGAACAAAGGAAAGCCGGCTCCGGGTGTGTGGCTCCTCACAAATCCCACGAACACGGAAAACCTGTATGATATTTTTGACGCGAAGCTTCTTGTTTTCCCGTATTACAAAAAAATGGACATCCATGTCTACGGGATCGCAAAAAGCAGGGACGAAGCCATAGAACTGCTTCTGGGAGTGCTGGAAAAGAAGATATGACTGTTTTTCTGATGATCTTAAAAATCATAGGTCTTATCCTTTTGGGACTGCTGGGGCTTTTACTGCTCCTTGTCCTTCTGGTCCTGTTCGTGCCCGTGCGCTATTCGGGTCGGGGCTTAAAGGAACCCGGGGTACTCCGGGCCGAGGTCGGCGTGACCTGGCTTTTGCATCTTGTGCGGTTCAAAGGGACATATGAACACAAGAATTTCAGGATGAACCTGAAGGTGCTGTTCTTTACCATCATGGATTCCGGCGGGGAAGAGAAGGATGAAGAAAAAGAAGAAGACATTTCTTTCGAAACTGAAGAAGATGCTGGTCTTTTTACTGAGGACTCTCTACAGGAAATTCGTTTTAAAGCCGATCGAAACGAAGGAAGCGAAGAAGGAAAGGAAGAAAACGGAAAAAGCGAAGCGAAAGAAGAAACGCTTCGTGAGGAGAGAGCGGAAGAAGATAGTAAAGAGCCTGAGAAAGCTGAATCTGATACATTAAAAGATACCGGAGCATCAAAGAGACATAAGGAACCTAAGGCACATAAAAGACCAAAGAAGCTCGAAAAACATGAGAAAAACAGCGGAAACGAAGAGATAAGCTTTAAAGACAGGATAGGAAATCTTATCAACAATCGTGACTATCTGGAACGCGCCTGGGAAAAGAAAAAAGATGTAATTAAGAAGGCGCTCGGAAGAGTGAAAAAGCTCATCATCCATGTACTTCCGCATAAGATACAAGGGTATGTGGAATACGGCTTTGAGGATCCCGCACTCACGGGAGAAGTGCTCGGAGTGATCGCGGTGCTCTATTCCCGCACGGGACACAAGCTAAAGATATGCCCGGACTTTGAAAACAGAGTACTGAACGCGGATGTGACTCTCAAAGGAAAAATAAGATTTTTTACTGTACTTTTGCTTTTTGTATTGGTATACTTTAACAAGGAACTCAGGCGCACATGGAAGTATGTGAGACACCTTTCGGAAGTCGACATGGACGAGGAAAGAGCCTCAAAGGCTGCGAAGAAACAAAACGCAGCGTGAGCCGAAATTTTAATCGAGGAGAACTGAAATGGCCGACAATAAGTTTGATTCAACCGTAGATGCTCTGTTCAAAGGAATGGACGGTTTTCTCACGACCAAGACCGTGGTCGGGGATGCGGTAAAGTTTGATGACGGAACAGTGATCCTGCCGCTTGTGGATGTTTCTTTCGGACTCGGCGCCGGCGCGTGGGCAAAGAACACAAACGGAGGGACAGGAGGCGGAATGGGCGGACGCATCACACCCAGCGCGGTGGTGGTGCTTAAGGACGGTCATGCAAAGCTTGTAAACATCAAGAACCAGGATGCCATGACAAAGATCCTCGACCTTGTGCCGGACGTTCTCGACAGGTTTACCACTTCCAAAGCGGAAAAAAAGGACCTTAAGGACAAGATAGATTCTGTCGTTAAGGACACGGAAGAATAAGATATTATTAAATCATTGCATTTTGATAATATAACAAAACTATCTAAGGAGGTTAGTTTAATGGTTTATTCTACAGAAGTAAAGGCAATGTGCCCGGTACATCAGGGTGTGCATCACGGTGCGGCTCCCATACCGGAAGAAGCAAAATGGGTAAAATCAAAAGAGATCAAGGACATCTCCGGTTATACCCACGGTATCGGCTGGTGCGCTCCTCAGCAGGGTGCCTGCAAGCTTTCCCTTAACGTAAAGGACGGCATCATCCAGGAAGCTCTTGTTGAGACTATCGGATGCTCGGGCATGACTCATTCGGCAGCTATGGCAGCTGAAATCCTTCCCGGTCTTACACTGCTTGAGGCACTCAATACCGACCTTGTATGCGATGCCATCAATACCGCTATGAGAGAGCTTTTCCTTCAGATCGTTTACGGCCGTACACAGAGTGCGTTCTCAGAGGACGGACTTCAGATCGGCGCAGGTCTTGAGGACCTTGGAAAGGGCGCACGCTCGATGGTTGGTACCACATACGGAACTCTTGACAAGGGTCCCAGATATCTCGAACTTACCGACGGTTATATCACCCATCTTGCTCTTGACGAAAACGATGAGATCATCGGTTACAAGTACATCAACTTCGGTAAGATGATGGATTTCATCAAGGCCGGCGAAGATGTTGTCAAGGCGGTTGAGAAGGCTTCCGGACAGTACGGACGTGTAGCGGATGCGGTCAAGCTCATTGACCCTCGTAAACAGTGATGACAGGGAGGATTATAACAAATGGCTAAGTTTGAATCATATGAGAGAAGAGAAAAGCAGATCCTTGCAAAGCTTAATGAGTATGGCATCAAGTCCATCGACGAAGCTGAGCAGATCACCAAGGATGCAGGTCTTGATGTATATCATCAGATCGAGAAGATCCAGCCTATCTGCTTTGAGAACGCTAAGTGGGCATACACCGTAGGTGCTGCCATCGCTATCAAGAAGGGCTGCCGCAAGGCTTCCGAGGCAGCTGCTGCCATCGGTGAGGGCCTCCAGTCATTCTGCATTCCCGGTTCCGTTGCAGACCGTCGTAAGGTTGGTCTCGGACACGGAAATCTCGGAAAGATGCTCCTTGAAGAGGACACAGAGTGCTTCGCATTCCTT
>JAEENL010000018.1 GCA_016283775.1 Lachnospiraceae bacterium
AAAGAAAAACGGCACACGGGAATTTGTCGATTTTTTCGGACGTGCCGCAGTGCTGAGGCTGGGAGACTTTATTGAAAGCGTTTCGCCTGATATGGTCGTTCCTGTGCCGCTCCACAAAAAGAAGCTTAAGGCAAGAGGGTTCAACCAGAGCGGGCTCATAGCACGCGCGATATCGCTTTACAGCGGCATTCCTGCTGCGGATATCCTGCAGAAGGAAAGGGAGACCGCCGACCAGAAAACGCTCTCAAAGCATGAAAGAGAAAGGAATCTCTCTCGTGCGTTTGCCGTTAAGCAGGGTGTTTCGGTACCGGGCACGGTGCTCGTAGTCGATGATATATTCACAACAGGCAGCACAGTGAATGCCTGCGCACATATCCTCAAAGACTCGGGAGCGGAAAAGGTATACTTTTTATGTATCGCCGCAGGATCTGCGGTGGAATAAAACACGAAAGGATGGAGCTTTATGGAACTTAAGAATTGTGCCAGCTGCGGCAAGATGTTCAGCTACATAGGAGGCCCGCCGGTTTGTCAGGCTTGCCAGAAAAAGATGGATGAGAAATTTGCCGACGTTAAACAGTACGTCTACGATCATCCCGGATGCGGCATACAGGATGTCTGTGATGACATGGAGGTTACTCAGGCGCAGGTGAAGAAGTGGATCCGCGAGGAGAGACTCACTTTTGCCGAGAGTTCCGATCTGGCGCTCAACTGCGAGAAGTGCGGAAAGCGTATCCTTACCGGACGTTTCTGCAAGGAATGCAAGGCTTCCATGATCAACGACATGGGCGGTCTTTACAAGAAGCCCGAGCCCGTGAAGGTTGAAAAGCCGAAGAGCGAAAACAAGATGCGTTTCATTGATAACTAAATAGTATGCATAAATCTATTATGGGAGGGTTTTACAATGGATTTTATCAGATCACTTTGGCCTACACCGTTCAAGATCAAGAAGGGTAATGCTGTTTCGTTCATCGTTCAGCTCTGCATCTTCCTGATCATCTGCTTCCTTCTCGGCTGGCTGTTCAGCATCCTTAACGGTCTTCCGATCATCGGGATCGTATTCGGGATCGTCGGCGGTCTTATGGGAATCTATTCATTTGTAGGCGTTATACTTTGCATTCTTTGTTTCCTTGGAATAGTCAAGTAAAACAACAGCTGTCCGGGAGCTTTGTGGACCGCACAGAGCCCCCGGATTTTTAGTATTTCAGATACGCATATGAGGGAGGAATATGACTTTTTTACAGATAATGCTTATAATCTTTTCACTTTTCTCCCTGGTGTGCGTATATTTTGCGCTTAAAGCAAAGAGCCCCAACAGGAGTTTCATTATTTCCGCATCCGTTCTCGTAGTATGCAACATTCTCGTGATCATTCTTTTGAAATGCGATAATGCCGTGGAGGCAAAGAAACTCCTCACGAGTTATTATGCGGTGTTTCCGTGGGCACTCGTGGGCGCTGCGCTGATAGTTCAGGGCATGGACACACATTCCGGGAAAAAATATTACTACATCCCGTTTCTTCTGATAGGCCTGTATCAGAGCATCATAATGATCACAAATGCTTTTGGCGTGAATGTTCTTACAGCATCACTTGAGACATATTACGGAAAGACCTGGTGGATCGCTAAACCGGGCGATACAGGGATTTTTCTTGTCGGTATGCCGTTCTATCGTGTTCTTCTCGGAGTCGCGTCCGCATGCATGATCACACTTGTCATATATATAAGCGTCCGTACCGCAAAGCTCTACAGACCCACATTTTATCTGTTCCTCGGGATACAGGTGATACTTGTGAGCACAAACGTGGTGACGGGAGTTTTGAGACAGCCTGTCGTTATAAGCACTGTCGTTTTAAATCTGGCTCTTTTTTCGTACTTTTTCATAATCATATTCCTGAATGACATCCTCCTTAAAAACTGGGCGACGATGTACTTCGCAAATGAGATGAGTGACGGCTATATCCTGTTTGACGGGCATGACGATTTACTCTACATGAACGATGTCATAAAGCGCACGCTTTCACCGTGGCTTCTTGCGACTTTTTCAAGAAAAGAGAACGTGGAAGAATGGATGAGCGTAAAGGAGATCATTGACGGCAAAGAGGTGCTCGTCTACAAGGAAAACGGAGTCAGGAGATATTTCAGGGCAAAAAAGAACGAGATCATTAAAAACGGCTACAAGATCGCAACGATATTCATGCTTCATGACGCGACGGAATCAGTGCGTCAGGTGAAGGCGATGGCAAAGGCAAACATGGAGCTCGAGCGCGCCGCAAAGATGAAATCCGATTTCCTTGCGAACATGTCCCATGAGATCAGGACACCTATGAACGCCGTTATAGGAATGGTGGAGATAGCGCTCAGAGAGGAGCTTCCCCCCGCTGTGGAGGACTGCCTCATACAGATACGTCATTCCGGCAGGAGCCTTCTGAACATCATAAACGACATCCTTGATTTTTCAAAGATAGAAGCGGGGAAGATGAGCATTGTGCCCGAGGAATACGAGCCGCTGTCGCTTTTCAACGATGTTGCGAACGTCCTTGTAACAAGGATAGGCGACAAAAATGTGCGGCTTCTCATGGAGATAGATAAAAACCTGCCGCATACTCTGGTGGGTGACCCGGCCCGCATCAGGCAGGTGCTGATAAACCTTGCGAACAATGCGGTGAAGTTTACCGAAAGAGGAAGCGTCATCATCACAATAAACTGCCTTCCCTGTGGGGAAGACAAGCTGATGCTCACCGTGCACATCAAGGATACGGGAGTAGGCATCAAAGAGGATGACCTGAAAAAGCTGTTTGTAAGCTTCCAGCAGCTCGATTCAAAGAGAAACCGTAAGGTCGAGGGCACGGGGCTCGGACTTGTCATCTCAAAGAGCCTGTGCGAAGCCATGGGCGGTAATATTGGCGTAGAGAGCACATTCGGAAAAGGAAGCGATTTCTGGTTCTCCATCCCCCAGAGGATCGCAAAACCCTCAAAGAATATCGTGGTGACCAAGCCCGAGACCAAACGTATCGTGTGCTTTGACGACGACGGACGTACCGATGGATTCTTTGAAAGAGAAGCCGAGAAATTCGGGGTTTCGTTCCTTAATCTCAGATCACTTGACGAGTACAGAGATGAAGGCAAGCAGGATTTCATGTTCTATCCTGAAAGCATACACAGTGATGAACTGGTCGCGCTCATTGACAGCAATGAGGATATCACCGGGATAGCCGTGACGGCATTCGGCTCGGATTTTAAACCGGCACACAAGAGGATACGCGTTGTCCAGAGGCCGCTCACCACGCTTTCAGTTATGTTTACGCTTGAAGGGAAGGGGCAGAACCTCCTTTCGCTGAGAAACTCGGAAAAGACCACGATAGACTTTACGGCACCTACGGCTGACATCCTGATAGTAGACGACAACGACATAAACATCACTATAGCCGAAGGGCTGATGAAACCTCTGAAAGTAAGATGCAGGAGCGCTCTGAGCGGCATGGAGGCGATAAAGATCACCGAGACCGAGACGTTCGACATCATCCTTATGGACCATATGATGCCGGAGATGGACGGCGTGGAGACCACATATGCGATAAGGAACGGAAACGGTCCCTGCAAAGACAAGCCCATCATCGCGCTCACCGCAAATGTCATGGAAGACGCAAGGGCAATGTTCATCAAAGAAGGGATGAACGATCTTATCGCAAAGCCTGTGGATATGCGTGATCTGCTGGCAAAACTGAGGCAGTGGCTGCCTCCGGAAAAGGTGATCGACAACTCATCGCTTGGAAACATCGCGGAAAACACGGAAGACTCGGAAACTCCCGAAGATAAGCCGGACTTTGATTTTCTGGATACAGAAAAAGCATTGCAAAGCTTGGGCTCTGTCGATCTTTACAAAACCATCGTAAGCGATTATTATAAAAGCGGAGCGAAAGCTCTTGAAGCCATAAGAGAGGCATATGACAACGAGGACTGGGAGGACTACACAAGAAGAGTCCACACCTTGAAGAGTTCTTCAAGACAGATCGGCGCTTATGCGCTCGGTGATGATGCCGAGGCGCTCGAAAAAGCCGGAAAAGCCGGAGACATCGGCTTTATAAAGGATCACGCGGATGCTCTTGTTTTATCCTACCGTGACCTGCTTGACAGGCTTTCGGAGCATTTTAAACCTGAAGAAGAGGCGCAGGATCTTGAGGAAATGACGGAAGAGGTGCTTTCCGGCCTTTTCTCGGAGCTTAAAGAAGCCTGTGACGAACTCGACATGGACAAAATGGAGCAGGTGGAAGAAAAGCTAAAAGCCTATTCCTACGACAAGGCGCTGCTCCCCGCCATGGAGCAGCTGTATGAAGCAATAGAGAACGTGGACACTGAGAGCTGCATACAGCTTATGGAAACCATAAAGGACTTTTAAAAAATAATGTCAGGACGGAGAAGGCTATGTTTTATCTTGGAAGAATTCAAAAAGTAACTGTCGCAAAGATCATGGAACACGGCGCATATCTTGCTAGTGCGGAAGAAAAAAGCTTTGATGTGCCGGAAAATGAACAGATCGATGTGGGAACCGTGCTCCTCCCAAGAAAAGAAGCGGTACTGCTTTCTGTAGGTGAACCGCTTTCGGTGTTTGTCTACAAGGATTCCGAGGACAGGCCGATCGCTACAAGAACTGTGCCAAAGCTTACAATGGGAGAAGTGAAGCGCCTTACGGTGCGCGACGTGAGCAACATCGGCGCATTTCTTGACTGGGGGCTTCTGAAAGACCTTTTTCTCCCTTTCAAGGAACAGACATATCGCGTAAAGAAGGGCGATGAGGTACTGGTATCGCTCTACACGGACAAGTCGTCAAGGCTCTGCGCGACCATGAAGGTGTACAAGTTCCTTAAAAACGATTCTCCCTACAAAAAGGATGATGTGGTAACAGGACTTTGCTATGACAAGATCGAAGCCTTCGGCTCGTACATCGCGGTGGATGACATCTATTCGGCGCTGATCCCCAAGCACAGGCTTTTTACCGAGATCCTTCCGGGTATGCAGGTCACCGCAAACGTTGTGAACGTGCACGAAGACGGACGATTGGAGCTTTCTGTTACGGGAAAGGCATATAACGAGATCGACGGCGATGCCGACAAGATCCTCGAGGCTTTGAACGAAGCCGGCGGCTTTCTTCCGTATCACGACAAGACCTCGCCCGACATCATCATCGCAAAGTTCGGCATCAGCAAAAATGCCTTTAAGCGAGCTATCGGCCATCTTCAGAAGAATGGAAAGATTTTCATATACGACAACGGAATAGAAAAAGTGGGAAGATAAAGCCCCTGAAAAAGCCACCCCGGTCCTTACGGTCAGGGTGGCTTCTTTTAGTACGCGAAAAACTGCGCACGTTTTATGATCGCTTATTTTTGATTAAGGTATGCCTCAACGCTTGTTATGGCATTTGCGCCGTCCGCTGCGGCGGTGATGACCTGGCGGAGAGCCTTGGTGCGGATATCGCCTGCTGCGAAGAGCATGGGATTTGACGTGCGTCCGGTCTCGTCGGCTTTGATATAACCGGCTTCGTCAAGATCCACGATGTCCTTGTAGATCGAGGTCTCAGGAAGCATTCCCACAGCAACGAAGATGCCGTTTATCTCGAGTGTGCTTTCTTCGCTGGTCTTGACGTTTGTAACGACTACTCTTTCAACGTGACCGTCGCCCTGTATCTCTTTTACGGTGCTGTCATAGACAAACTCGACATTGGGCATTGCTTTGAGCGCTGTGACAAGTGTCTTTGCCGCACGGAATTCCTGCCTGCGGTGGATCACATAAACCTTTGCGCAAAGCCTTGCAAGGAACAGAGCATCGCCGATGGCAACGTCTCCTCCGCCGACGACTGCGACTGTTTTTTTGCGGAAAAACGCGCCGTCGCAGGTTGCACAGTAGGATACGCCCGAGCCTGTAAGCTCTGCTTCTCCGGGAACGTTGAGGTTCCTGTGCTTTGCGCCGCCCGCTATGATGGCGGTCTTTGCTTCAAGTATAGTACCGTCTCTCAGATAAGCCTTTACGTGGTCGGTGGTCTCTATCTTTTCCACTTCACCCATTGTGAAGGTGGCGCCGAGTGCTTCGGCATGTTCTCTGAATTTATCTGCAAGTTCAAAGCCACCTGTGTGAGGAAGTCCGGGGTAGTTGTCGATCTCATTGGTTATGATGATCTGACCGCCCTGGACGGCTTCTTTTTCAACTATCGCGAGATCGAGCTCCGCGCGTTTTCCGTAGATTGCTGCTGCGAGTCCTGCGGGACCCGCTCCGATGATGATTAAGTCAAGCATAAGCATTTCTCCTGTAAGTCCGGCTTAAAGCCGGTGCACTTCCGTGTTACCGCGGAAGGAGTTTTAGTGTTTCATATACGAACATGAACAGCACACCGACTGCGATCGCTATCATCAGCGGTGTTGTCATGACACGTACCGAGGGATCTCCGAGCTGGTTTTCGTCGAGACCCTTTTCTTTTTCATAAGGGCTCTTTTGCTCTGCTTCCACAACGACCTCGTCAGCTCCGAGGTAGAGGACGCTGAAACGGTTCCAGGTGCCCGAACGCTTGGAAATGACTCTGAGAAGCAAAAACGCAAGTGTGGAAAAGACCACTGCGGAGGGAAGGTAAGTAAGTACCACGGTGCCGAGGGTGAGGTGCGTCCCGGCGCTGTTTGCAAAGATCATCTGCATCCATTCGTCCGATGACATCGACAAGTCTCCGACATATTGCTCTATCTGCTTGGCGACGCTGTCCATTCCCTGTTCCGAATACAGGGTGTGCATTGCTTTCAAAAACTCGTAAAGCTTCGGGAAGAGATAGATCATCGCTGTCGATATCGCATTCGTTGCAAAGTGTATTATCATGGTCGACAGAATGGAATCGGTCGCCTCGATGATCAGCGCAAAGATGATACCCATCACGAAAGCATAGCAGAACTGATTGAGGTTGCCGTGCATAAGTCCGAACAGCAAAGCGGAGAGAAGGACCGCTTTCCATGGATGCGCGGCCTTGTAGGTGTTGTAGAGCACGCCTCTGTAGACGCTCTCTTCAAATACCGCGGGGAGCAGGGCGACCAGAAGAAAGCCTCCCCACCACGGGATTTCCCTTGAGATATCATAAATCGTGGATGATATGGCGTTGGTCGTAAATACCAGTGATAAGGCGTTTATGAAGGTGAGGAGCGGCTGCACCAGAAATCCGAGGAGGATCGTGAGGAGTACGTTCGAGATCTTCATCTTTTTAAGCCTTACGGTCTTTGGATAATTCATTCCGCAGGCCGCCATCAGCACGATGAAGGGGAGCGCAATAAGAAGCTGCGAGACCAGGATATTTGCCACATAGTTCTCGTAAATGAAGCTTAGCGGCAAAAACGGCGCAGCGGAAGATATCACGATCGTTATGAGGAACGCGATGTTTACGAGATTTATCTTTTTTTGCGGCGTGATGTTCAAAATGTGGCTCCTTGCCGGTGGTCCCGGTACATGCCTTGTGAGGTCACGAAGCACCCACGAGCATATAATATAAGTCAATTATACGGGTGTTCGGCACCGATGTCAAGGAGAGGGGAGTTCAGAGGTACCGAACGCAAGGGAGAGCCCTGCCTTTTCGGTGCAAGAGTGCTTTACACCGGTGGGTTTAGTGAGTATAATTAGACGGCCGGATCATAAAAAAGCATTCGCTTTATGACGGCTTTTTGAAGAATAAAACGAATGGAGCAGGTAATGGACGCGTACACCGGATTTGCACAGGAATATGACAGATTTATGGATAATGTCCCCTATGACAGCTGGGCGGAAAACATAACGAGGATACTTAAAAATCATGGAGTCACCGGTGGGCTTGTATGCGAACTGGGCTGCGGCACGGGGAGCATGACAAGAAGGCTGAAGAGCAAAGGCTTTGACATGATCGGCATCGACAACTCCACGGATATGCTTGAGATAGCGATGTATGACCACATGGACGAGTCCGAGGGGATACTGTATCTCTGCCAGGATATGCGTGAGTTTGAGCTTTACGGCACGGTGAACGCATTTGTTTCGGTGTGCGATTCCATGAACTATCTGCTCACCGAAGAGGACTTCGTAAAGACCCTGAAACTTGTGAACAACTATCTTGAAGCCGGCGGGATATTTGTATTTGACTTAAAGACAGAATACGAATTCGGCGAGAAAATGGGAAACCGCGCGATAACCGACAACCGCGATGACGCGACTCTTATATGGGAAAACCGGTTTGACAAAAAAACTGGCATCAACTCTTATGACATCACGATATACGCGCTTGCCGACGAAGAGGAGGGCCTGTATGAGCGCTTTGAGGAAACGCACTTGCAAAGATGCTACTCCGTTGATAAAATAAAGGAACTCATCGAAAAGGCGGGAATGGAATTTGTCGGCGCGGAGGATGCCGCAACAGGAAAAGAACCCACCGAAAAGAGTGAGAGGATTTATTTTACGGCAAGAGAAAAGCGCCAGAAGGGTAAAAAATACCTGTAAATACAAACTCAAAGCCGCGACGTAGGCCATGCTCGCTTGTGAGCATGACCTACGTCGCGGAGGAGCGGAGGAACAAAATGAGCAGTGATTATATCATCCGCGGTACCGCGGCAGACGGACAGATAAGATTTTTCTGTGCGACCACAAGAGAACTTGTGGAGCGCGCAAGGCAGATACACAATATGAGCCCCGTGGCAACGGCAGCCCTCGGAAGGACGCTCACGGCTGCGGCAATGATGGGCGCCATGCTTAAAGGCGAGGACGACCTGTTTACCATAAACATAAAAGGAGACGGCCCTATAAACGGAATCACAGTTACAGCGGATTCCATGTCAAGAGTAAAAGGCTTTGTAGGAAACCCCGATGTGATGCTTCCCGCTTCTGACGCGGGAAAACTTGACGTGGGCGGAGCAGTGGGCCATGACGGGCTTTTGCAGGTGATAAGGGATACCGGGCTTAAAGAGCCCTACGTCGGTGAGACAAGACTGATATCGGGCGAGATAGCCGAAGACCTCACTGCATATTTTGCCATATCCGAGCAGGTTCCGTCCGCTGTGGCTCTCGGTGTTCTCATGAACAAAGACAATACGGTGCGAAGAGCCGGAGGCTTTATCATACAGGTGCTTCCCGGCGCTTCGGACGAGGTCATCTCAAAGCTTGAGCAGAAACTCACCGAGGTCACTCACGTTACTGAGCTTCTTGACGAAGGCATGACTCCCGAGGAGTTTGCGGAGTACATAATGGCCGGGATGGACCCTGAGATCATGGACACGCTCAGCACGGAATATCACTGCAACTGCAGCAGGGAGCGTGTTTCAAAGGCAGTGATGTCCGTCGGGAAAAAAGAACTTGAACAGATGATAAACGACGGCAAGGAGATCGAGGTCAACTGTCACTTCTGCGGATCAAAGTATGTGTTCACAGTGGACGAACTAAAGGAAATGCTTGAAAAGAGCGCTTCCTGACGCTTTTAATCAATCCGATAAGCACGATTAATTTTACTTATTTTTGCCCGGATGCTATTCTGACGATGAAATGATGCGCATTTCGGCCTTGCAGCCGAAAAGACCGGAGGACTATGCGGGACACACAGGATTTATCAATGATATCTACATACGACCCCGAAGAACTGCATGAAGAATGCGGTGTATTCGGTGTATATGACCTGGACGGAGCGGATGTGGCGCCGTCCGTTTATTACGGCCTTTCCGCCCTGCAGCACAGAGGACAGGAAAGCTGCGGTATCGCGGTCAGCGACACGAACGGCCCCAAGGGCGTTGTGAAGAGCGTTCGTGACATGGGACTTGTGAATGAAGTCTTCAGCAAAGACCGCCTTGATTCACTTAAGGGAAACATCGGCGTGGGACACGTGAGATATTCCACTGCCGGAGCGAGCGTGAGAGAGAACACTCAGCCGCTCGTCATAAATTATATCAAAGGCACGCTCGGCCTCGCGCACAACGGAAATCTCGTGAACGCGCCCGAACTCAGGCAGGAGCTTGCAATGACCGGCGCCATTTTCCAGACTACGATCGACACGGAAGTCATCGCGTATCTGGTCGCAAGAGAACGCCTTAACGCGCCGAGTGTCGAAGGCGCGGTAAAAAATGCGATGGCAAAGCTCAAAGGAGCATATTCGCTTGTCATCATGAGCCCCAGAAAACTGATAGGCGCAAGAGATCCGTGGGGCTTCAGGCCGCTCTGCATCGGACGCCGCGACAACACCTTCTTCTTTGCTTCCGAGTCCTGCGCTCTTGACGCTGTGGAAGCCAAGTTCATAAGAGACGTGGAACCCGGCGAGATAGTCACGATAAACAGAGAGGGGCAGATCTTTTCCGACAGATCGATGGCGATCAAAAAGCCCGCCCACTGCATTTTTGAATATATCTACTTTGCACGCCCCGACAGCAGGATAGACCAGGTGTCGGTATACAATTCCAGGATAATGGCAGGAAAGATACTTGCAGAGCAGCATCCCGTAAAGGCCGATCTTGTCACGGGAGTTCCCGATTCGGGAAACGTTGCCGCCATGGGCTTTGCGCTTGGGTCCGGCATTCCCTACGGAATGGCTTTTGTAAAAAACAGCTATGTCGGCCGTACCTTCATAAAACCCAAGCAGTCCGCAAGAGAATCGGGCGTCCGTATAAAGCTGAACGTCCTTGAGGATGCCGTAAAAGGAAAACGCGTGGTGATGGTGGACGATTCCATAGTCCGCGGCACCACTTCCGCAAGAATAGTTAAAATGCTGAAAGACGCCGGAGCCACTGAGGTGCATGTGCGCATCTCGGCGCCGCCGTTCCTGTATCCATGTTATTTTGGCACCGATGTGCCTTCATCCGACCAGCTGATAGCGCACAATCATTCGATTGAAGAGATATGCAGACTGATAGGCGCCGATTCTCTCGGATTCCTCGACGGATCGAGACTCGCAGAACTGATGGACGGAAATACCAATTACTGTGATGCCTGCTTCTCGGGCAATTACCCCGTTCCGCCGCCGGAAGGGGATATCCGCGGAGAATGCTGAAGAAAGAAGGAAGAACAATGAACTACGACGTTTATACATCACCCCTCTCCGAGCGCTACGCAAGCAAGGAGATGCAGTACATCTTTTCTCCCGACATGAAATTCCGCACCTGGAGAAAGCTCTGGATCGCGCTCGCAGAATCCGAAAAGGAACTGGGGCTTGCCATCACTGATGAGCAGATAGAAGAACTCAAAGCGCATGCAGAGGATATCAACTATGACGTGGCAAAGGCAAGAGAGGCCGAAGTGCGCCATGATGTAATGTCCCATGTCTATGCCTACGGCGTACAGTGCCCCAAGGCAAAGCCCATCATCCACCTCGGAGCGACCAGCTGCTATGTGGGCGACAACACCGACATCATCGTGATGACGGAAGGCCTGAAGCTTGTGAGACGTAAGCTCATCAACGTTCTTGACGAGCTCTCACGTTTTGCTGACAGATACAAGAGCCTGCCCACGCTCGCATTCACTCATTTCCAGCCTGCGCAGCCTACCACGGTGGGAAAACGCGCGACACTCTGGATGATGGAGCTTCTTTTGGATCTTGAGGATCTCGATCATGTGCTTTCCGGCATGATGCTCCTCGGCTCAAAGGGCACCACAGGCACACAGGCAAGCTTCCTCGAGCTTTTTGAAGGGGATTTTGAAAAGGTAAAGGAACTCGACAAAAAGATCGCCGAAAAGATGGGCTTTGAAAAGTGCTTCCCCGTTTCCGGACAGACCTATTCCAGAAAGACCGACACAAGAGTCGCAAACATCCTTTCGGGAATCGCGGCAAGCGCGCATAAATTTTCAAACGACATAAGACTTCTCCAGCATCTCAAAGAGATCGAGGAGCCTTTTGAAAAGAACCAGATCGGCTCTTCCGCAATGGCTTACAAGAGAAATCCCATGAGATCCGAGCGCATCGCATCGCTTTCAAGATATGTGATGATAGAAGCGCTGAACCCTGCCATCACCTCGGCCACACAGTGGTTTGAAAGAACTCTTGACGATTCCGCAAATAAGCGTCTTTCGATCCCCGAAGCATTTTTGGCTATTGACGGGATACTCGATTTGTATTTAAATGTAGTGGACGGTCTTGTTGTATATGACAAGGTCATCGAAAAACATATTATGGCGGAACTTCCGTTCATGGCCACCGAAAACATCATGATGGATGCGGTCAAGGCCGGCGGAGACCGACAGGAGCTTCACGAGACGATCAGACAGCTTTCCATGGAAGCCGGAAGAAATGTCAAGGAAAAAGGCCTCGACAACAACCTTCTTGAACTCATCGCGGAAAATGAGAAATTCTCACTTGGCTACGATGAACTCAAAAACTGCATGGATCCTTCAAGATACATCGGCTGCGCAGCAATGCAGACAGACGAGTTCCTTGAAAATGTGATCCGTCCCGTTTTAAAAGAAAATGAAGCACTCCTGGGGATGAAGGCCGATATCAAGGTCTGATCCGCCGCGGGGGAATAATGGAAAGATCGACATTATTAAAGATCATCATAGGAGCAGTGCTGACCATGGCAATCGTGGCAGCACTGCTTTTGGCGGTAAAGCAGAAGTTTACGGAAAACCTTGAGGAGGCCGACGTCTCGCTTTCCGAAGAATATTCGGCTCTTCCTGAGGATGAAGCGCTTTTCATCATGGAAAAAGATACAGATCCCGTGAGGTGCATAATCCGCGACGGAGAGCCTTATCTTCCCTTTGATTTCGTTACATCTGTGTTCAATGATGGATTTTTCTGGGATGAGGACGAAAACATCTGCTTTTATGTCCTTCCGGAAGCGATCATGAAGTTTTACGCGGGCGGAAAGAACTATCACTACAACGGTGCGCTCTCAAGCGAGGAAGTCGCTCCCGTCATCGTGGAAAACGGCGAACGCTTTATGTCGATGCATTTTTGCGAGAAATATTCGGACGTAAAGTTTTCATACTATGAAGACCCCGCAAGGATAGTGGCAAACCACGGGAGCAACGAATATCTGTTTTACAGGACCGTGGACGACGCGCCGCTCCACATAGGGCCCGACATAAAGAGCGGAGTGCTCCTCACGCTTTCTGCCGATTCCGAGATATATTATATCTCGGGAAACGCAAAGAGCAGCCGCGATTTTCTGAAAGTCATGACTGCGGACGGCATTTTCGGATATGTCCAGAAAAAGCACGTCGGAGAGTCGTATTATGACCTGAGGAGCGTTGCAAAAAAGAAACTGAACGGGTTTTACTGCATGTATGACGGAACCGTAAAGCTCGGCTGGCATCTTGTGGCTTCTGAAGCGGGAAATGTGACTTATGACGATGTGGTAAAGCGCGCTGAGGGGATGAATGTCATTTCTCCCACATGGTTAAAACTCTCCTCGGAAGACGGAGACATCACTTCCATAGGCTCCGCGGAGTATGTGGAAAAGGCTCATGAGGCGGGGCTCAAGGTCTGGATACTGATAGACAATTTCGATGACGAAGTGAGCTCCCATGAGACGCTTGCAAACACCGATTCGAGGGAAAAACTGGAAGCAAACCTGGTGGCCGAGACTCAGAGACTTGGCGCGGACGGCATAAACATCGACTTTGAAGCGCTGGCGCAAAAAACAGGCATCTACTTTGTCGAATTCTTAAAGGAACTTTCCGTGAGATGCCATTTTGCGGGCCTCACGCTTTCGGTGGATGACTATGTGCCTTCAGCCTACAGAAGTTACTATGACCTTGAGACTCAGGGGAAATATGTGGATTATGTGATCCTCATGGCATATGACGAGCACTATGCGGGAAGCCCCACGGCAGGCTCGGTTTCGTCGATAGGATATGTAAGGGATGCGATAACAAACTGCCTGGAAATGGTAAATAAAGAGCACATAATGGTCGGACTTCCGTTCTATACAAGGCTCTGGAGGGAAAATGCCGCGGGCGTCAGCTCGGAAGCCATGACCATGAGAAACCAGATGGATTACATCTCGGAAAACAACATAGAGCTCACCTGGGATGAAGAGACCGCCCAGAATTATGCGGAATTTAAGGTGGGCGGCGTCGTGCACAAGATGTGGGTGGAGGATTCACGATCTCTCTCTTACAAACTGAGTGCTGCAGCAAACGCGGATATCGGCGGTGTGGCGTTCTGGAGGCTCGGACAGGAGACCGACGACATCTGGCAGCTGATCAACATGGTGTTTGAGTGATCAAAGCGGGATCAGTGATATCTGTAAGGACAAATTGCAATGGAAACAAAAGTAATAAAGATCGATAGAAAAAACATAGAGCAAAAGGATTTTGAGGAAGCGGCCCGGATACTCCGCTCGGGCGGGCTTGTCGCGTTCCCTACGGAAACGGTGTACGGACTGGGCGGAAACGCACTGGACCCTTCGGCTTCGCAAAAGATTTATGCCGCAAAGGGAAGGCCTTCGGACAATCCGCTGATCGTCCACATCGCAGAGGTTTCCGATATGGAAAAACTGGGCACGGATATCCCGAAGGAGGCCTATGCGCTTGCCGGGAGATTCTGGCCGGGCCCTATGACCATGATCCTTAAGAAAAAGGACATAGTGCCGAAAGAGACTACGGGAGGTCTTGACACCGTGGCGGTGAGACTGCCTTCGGACATGATCGCGAGGACTCTTATAAAGGTCTCGGGCGTGTTCATTGCCGCACCTTCCGCAAACTCAAGCGGAAGACCTTCTCCCACGACCGCGGAGCATGTGATCGAGGACCTTTCCGGAAAGATCGACATGATAATCGACGGAGGGCATTGTGACATCGGCCTTGAGAGCTCCATAATAGACCTTTCGGGCGATAAGCCGCTGATCCTCCGCCCCGGTTTTATCACGGCCGAGGACTTTAAAAATGTCGTCGGGGATGCGGAGTATGACAAGGCCGTCATAGCAAAAAAGGCCGACAAGAACATAGTCGCAAAGGCTCCCGGGATGAAATACAAGCACTATGCCCCGAAAGGACAGATCACCATTGTCGAGGGAACAAGGGAGCATGTTGCCGAAAAGATCGCCGCATTGTACGAAGAGGGGATAAGATCCGGGAAAAAGTGCGCTGTGATGATCTCTGAGGAAAACAGCGGGCTTTACGGGGATATCAAAAAGTATCTCATCGGAAAGCGGAGCGACCCCATTACGATAGCATCGCATCTTTTTGACACACTGAGGCTCCTTGACGAGGACGGAGCGGAGCTCATCTTTTCAGAGAGCTTTGACGGGCTGAACCTTTCCGAAGCCATCATGAACAGGCTCAGAAAGGCAGCGGGATACAGTATCATAAACACAGAAGAATGAGACAACGGAGGTAAGGATCATGATAGCTTTGGGCTGCGATCACGGTGGATTTGAACTTATGGGTGCGGTAAAGGAGCACCTTGAAAAGAGAGGACTGGAATACAAGGATTTCGGAACACATTCCGCAGATTCCTGCGATTACCCGGATTTTGCGAAGGCAGTGGCATCTGCGGTGCTCTCCGGTGAATGCGACAGGGGCATACTTATCTGTGGCACCGGGATCGGGATATCGATAGCCGCAAACCGGTTTGAAGGGATACGCTGCGCGCTCTGCCACGACTGTTTTTCGGCAGAGGCCACAAGACTCCACAACGACGCGAACATCCTTGCAATGGGCGGCCGCGTTGTGGGACCGGGCCATGCTTTAAAGATCGTCGATACGTTCCTTGACACGCCCTTTTCGGATGAGGAACGTCACAAGAGAAGAATAGCAAAGATCGAGGAAAACCATAAAAAGGCGGACTGAAGCTTATGAAGAAGGTTATATCCTTTCTGCTCATCTTTATCATGATCGTTCTTAATGCGGCTCCGATAAGCGCTGATGCTGCATTTACAGGCTATGGACCGTCGCCTCTCACGCCTTCGAAGATCCATTACAAGGACATGGAGGTCACGGGGTACGACGGGACACGCATGAGAGCGATCCTTGACGATATGCGTGAAAAACGTGGCAATGAGGCAAATTCCGAAGCCATCATTTCCGACTATGAGGAACTGGTGCTGGAATTTGATGTTTTTGCGACACAGTATGCCTTGAACAACATTTGTTATTACAGTGATGTCTCCGACGAGAAATTTGCGGAGGCTGAGCTTGAGATGTCTTCACTCTGGACGGAGCTTGCCGACGAAGTGATGATCGAGGTCAGGGAGACACTGAAATCCCCATGCGGCGCGGCTTTAAAGGCCCATATAGACGATGAGGAGACCGTTCAGGATTATCTGGACTATGAGGACATGACGGAGCGCGAACACGAGCTCTCCGCTATAGCGGACGCTCTTGTTCAGGATTATGACAAGTCTGAGCAGAAGGCTTACACGATCACGGAAGACGGACAGACGTGGGATGAGGCCTCGGTCTATGAAGCTTTTTCAAACGGCGATATCGAGGAAGACGTCTACAATGCGCTGCTCACGGGCATCGCAAAGCAAAGGAATGACGTAGAAGCCGGGATATATGCCAAACTCGTAAATGCGAAGAACGAATATGCGAGAAGCGAAGGATATGACAACTATGCGGAATATGCCTATTATGAGATCTACAACAGGGATTACAGCATAGATGATGCAAAGCGCCTTTACGGGTATGTCAAGGAATATATCGTTCCCGCGATGGATGAGATACTTTCGGAGTTTTATTCCGCCGCTCTTTTCGGGTATGACAAGATGATGTCGGGCTTTGCGATGGACGATGAGGAACTGGTCGACCTCCTTGAGCCCTATATCGCAAAGGTGGACGTGGGGCTGGTCGAGGCCTATGACTATCTTAAGACTTATCACACCTATGATCTTGATATCCTCGATACCAAGATGGAAATGGGCTATACCGCATCTCTTTACAGCTACGGATGCCCCTTCATCTTTAACTGCGGAAACGGCTCGTACTATGATGTCGAAACGCTGATCCATGAATTCGGGCATTACAACAATTCGTTCCACAATGACGATCACTGCATCAGCGACCCCACAAACATGGATGTCGCGGAGATCCATTCCCAGGGCCTTGAGATGCTGATGCTGGAATATCACAAAGGGATCTATGGCAAAAAATGCGCAAACATCGTGACGCTCGCAACCTTGTACAGCATGCTCGCTTCGGTCACTGAGGGCTGTCTTTACGATGAGTTCCAGAATGAAGTATACGCATATCCGGGAGAGATAACGGCAGAAGAGTGCAACAGGATATTCAGGCGCCTCGCTGACGAGTACGGGCATGAGTATTTGGGGGACGATGACGAGGCATATGACTGGGTTTCCGTTTCGCACACCTTTCAGAGCCCCATGTATTACATAAGCTATGCGACTTCCGCCCTTGCCGCGCTCGATATTTTTGCGCTTTCGGTCAAAGACAGGAAAAAAGCCGTCGACCTGTATATGGAACTCACGACTTATGGGCTTTCCACCTCTTTTTGCACACTTCTTGACGAGGTGGGGCTTCCTGACATCTTTGAGGAGAGCACCATCGTAAACATCGTAAACAGCACCACCGACTACGCCGCAAGTATTTACAGCCACAGCACCTATATGAAGATCGTAAAAGGCGTGCTTCTCTTTATCCTGTTCTTTGTCATCGGGATCGTCGTCCTGATCGTATGGCTTGTCAAAAGAAGCAAAAAAAAGAAAAGGCTGGCGGCGGAAGCAGCACGAGAGCAATCGTATCTGCAGTCCGGACAACAGCCTTCGGATCCGTTCAATAAATGAAATTCATCTTTCCGATGATCTCGGCAGTGAAGTTTTTGTAAAGTCCCGGTGTCTCACCATCGTAGTGTACCCATTTCGGTACCTTTGAGGCAACGGTGACTTTACTGCTTTTTAAGATGGCAACACCTTTTCTTCCCACATGCTTTTGCTTTAACATCGCAGGAACGGTGAAGAGCGCGCCGAGCCTTGTGAGACCGTAGATCAGGCAGAAACCGAGCTGCCCGTCGGTATCGTCCGCATCGGGCACCATTCCTATGCCGCCGCCCTCATAGGGCTGGTTCATTGCGGAAAGAAAGTAGACATGCGGGTACATCTTCAGCTGTCCGTCGATGTTCACCTCAAAGTCCGAACGCGGTGTGGTGAAGATGTTCACTATGCCGAAATATGTATAGATAAAGCTTTTAAGCACTTTCTTAAGTTTCTCGTGTGAGTTTGCGTTGTAGCAGATGTCCGCGTCATAACCGATCCCGGTACTCACAAGGAATCTGTGGTGACCGTCCGGAGCGGGCGTATTGTCCGCGTAAACTCCGTCCGTGTAGGTGGAGAGACCTACATCTATCTTCATCACGTGTTCGCGGGCAAGGATCGCATCGAGCGCGTCCTCGATGGTGTCGGGGAGATCTTTGTTTCTGGAAAAATCGTTTCCCGATCCGTTACGGATGAGTGATACTTCTGTGTTTTCAAGGTCGGTGATACCTTCAATGCACTGGTTCAGTGTGCCGTCTCCGCCGATTATCACTATCTTGATCGGACGCTCGGGCGTGGTTTTGAGGATATCTTCGTACTGTTCCCTTATCGACACGCCTTTTTCCGTATAGTGAAGCCTGTACTCCACCTTGCGCGCGATGAGGAGCTTTTCTGTTTCATCCCATATGGCTGCGCCGCTTCCCGAACGAGACGCAGGATTGACGAAAAAGTGATACATACCTTCCTCCAAATGCCGTAAACTCGGCTTAAAGATCATAAAAATTCTATCACGCTCCCCAAAATAAGTCAAAAACTATCTTGTAAATAAATTGTGAACATACTGTTTGAGTTGGGCGAAATAAATATTGATTATTTGATCCCGAAATGATAAAATAATCGAGTATCAGTATTTTTTTGAAAGTAATTTTCAGAATTTACTGACAAAATAGCCGAAAGGAAAATTTGCTTATGGACGTTTACAAAACAGAACAGATCAGAAACGTAGTTTTACTGGGGCATGGGGGCTCCGGAAAGACAACTCTTGCCGAAGCCCTTGCATTTCACACAAAGGCGATCGGAAGAATGGGGAAGGTCGCGGACGGAACAACAATCAGCGATTACGACAAGGAAGAGATAAAGAGAAAGTTCTCGATCAGAGCTTCTGTTATCCCGATAGAGTGGGAAGGTATCAAGATCAACCTTCTTGACGCTCCCGGATATTTTGATTTTGTAGGACAGGCAGAAGAGGCAATGAGCGTTGCCGATGCCGCTGTCATCGTTATCAACGGAAAATCCGGCGTGGAAGTCGGAACAAAGAAGGCATGGGACATCTGCGAAAGAAGAAAGATCCCCTGCATATTCTTCGTTACCAACATGGATGATCCCAACGCCGATTACATAAAGATCGTAGAAGACTTAAAGAGCCTTTACGGCAAAAAGATCGCGCCTTTCCATCTTCCGTTCTATGAGAACGAGAAGTTCGTAGGCTTTGTGAATGTTGTAAAGATGGGCGCGCGCCGCTTCAATCCCGACGGCACTTATACCGATACTGAGATCCCCGCAGGCGTAAAAGGCGACCTCGAAGACGTGAGAAACATGATCCTCGAAGCAGTTGCCGAGTCCGACGAAGTCCTTATGGACAAGTATTTCAACGGTGAGGAGTTCACTCAGGAAGAGATCTCACAGGCTCTCAGAAAGAGTGTTATCGAGCATGACATCATCCCTGTACAGATGGGCAGCGGTACACTCACATACGGCTGCAACATGCTCCTTCAGTCCTTCCAGAAATATTTCCCGGCTCCCGACAAGTCGGCAGTCTTCAAAAAGGGCGAAAACAAAAAGACCGGTGAAGAAGTGCTCGCGGACAAGGATCCTTCCAAGCCTGTCAGCGCCTACGTTTTCAAGACCGTCATGGATCCCTTCGTAGGTAAATATTCGCTCGTTAAGGTTTGCACAGGTACTCTCAATTCCGGAGATATCGTATACAACGTTACCAAGGAAGTTGAAGAAAAGCTCCAGAAGCTCTATGTGATGCGCGGTAAGGAACTCATCGAAGTAAAGGCACTTGAGTCCGGAGACATCGGAGCCATCGGAAAACTGAACTCCACAAGGACCGGTGATACCCTTTCCACAAGGGAATTCCCTGTAGAGTATCATCCCACCACAATGTCCAAGCCTCAGGAATATATGCGCTACCGCGCAAAGGTAAAGGGCGAGGAAGACAAGGTGGCACAGGCTCTGCAGAAGATCTGCATCGAGGATCTCACCTTAAAGACCGTGAACGACGAGGAAAATCGTCAGATGCTTATCTACGGCATCGGAATGCAGCAGCTTGAGATCGTCGCATCCATGCTCCTTGACCGCTACAAAGCAGAGATCGAGCTTTCAAAGCCGAAGTTCGCATACAGAGAGACCATCACAAAGAAGGCCGAGCACATACAGGGCAAGCACAAGAAGCAGTCCGGCGGACATGGTCAGTACGGCGATGTTATCATGGATTTCGCTCCGCTTGATGACAAGACCAAGGCATACGAGTTTGCAGAGCAGATCTTCGGCGGATCCGTTCCGAAGAACTTCTTCCCTGCAGTTGAAAAGGGAATCCAGGAAAGCGTTGTCAAGGGACCTTTGGCCGCATATCCCGTTGTGGGCATCAAGGCCACACTCGTAGACGGTTCCTACCACCCTGTAGATTCGTCCGAAATGGCGTTCAAGACCGCTTCGATGCTCGCATTCCGTGAAGGCTTCATGAAGGCCGGCCCGGTTCTCCTTGAGCCCATCGAGAGCTTAAAGATCACAGTTCCGGATAAGTTTACCGGTGATATCATGGGCGACCTCAACAAGCGCCGCGGCAGGATCATGGGCATGAACCCCGTTTCCGGCGGTAAGCAGGTCATCGAAGCCGAGATCCCGAGCTCCGAGATCTATGGCTATTCCACAGACCTTCGCTCCATGACAGGCGGTATGGGTGACTATGAGCACGAATTCCTCCGCTATGAGCAGGCTCCCATGGATGTCCAGCAGCGTGAGGTTGAAAAGAGAGCATCCAAGATCGATGCGATCGAGACCTGATGATATCTTTTCAAAACCGATTGAATACTGTATAATGATGAGGAGTCCGAAAGGGCTCCTCATTTACATAAAACGGAGAAAACATGGCAAGTAACGGCAGCATTAAAAAAACGATATTGATCTGTACGGCCGTTGTGCTGGGACTTATAGCATTTCCGGTGAGTATACTCGGGATAGCGCGTCATTTTGGTATTCCTCTCGGAAGCAACAGGATAAGCGTCCTTCTAAAAAACAACACAGCGCCTGTGGAATGGGAGGAGACAGATGTGACACCGACGGCAGACATCCCTGTGATCGATCAGCATCGGCTGAGACTCATCTTTGTCATGCAGAATGACGAGATATCCGGGATCTGGCTCGAGGCGCTCAACTACCCCGGAAAA
>JAEENL010000019.1 GCA_016283775.1 Lachnospiraceae bacterium
ACGGTGGTATTATATCACTCGTGTTCAGCACTGGCAAACACAAAAATGCGCGAGTGGCTCAGTTGGTGGAGCGCGACCTTGCCAAGGTCGAGGCCGCGGGTTCGAGTCCCGTCTCGCGCTCTTTTTATACAAAAATAGAGACGTCGTTAGAACGTCTCTATTTTTGTATAAAAAGAGCGCATATAATAGACGGGACGACCGGTCAGGTGCACGAAGTGTGCCTGACATTTCCTTGATCCCGTCTCGCTCTCTGGTTTCCTCATTTTCTTTCCTCCTGCAAAAAGAAATTTTGGAAACAAACCGTTTTGTTTCTATGTAATTACAAGTATAATCATAATCCCCTCTTATTTAACCGCAGCATTTTTCACAAACGGGAATCTAACGATCAGATCCTTGTCTATCTCCAACATACGAAGCAGTCTGCTTGCTGCGCCCGACGGATGATTTATCCCTGCCTCCCATGCTTCTACTGTTTTATCGGATACACCCAGATAGCTTGCAAACGTTTTTTGTGACATACCCGTGTTGTTTCTTATCCGTTTAACTTCTTCAGCTTTATAAACCTTTACAGGTTCAACTGTCACCTTGTGCCTTTTAAGGATCGGTTTACTGCTTGCAGAATCCTCCAAAGCCTCATTTAATCCGGACATAATGCTGTCAAATACGCTATTTTCGGCCATTTCATTCACCTCCGAGACTCTTTTTCAACGCCTCAATCGCTTTCCTTACAATGTTTCTCTCCTCTTTTGAAAGATTATCCTTCTCATTTTTCCCATAAACCGTGATAAGATAAACCGTTTCCGCAAAGATAAAATCGACGAAACAGACCCAGGCACCTCCGCTCTTCCCTTTATTATTACTCAGGGAAATCCTTGCTTTCCTTAAGCCCCCGGTTCCTTGCATAACAGGAAACTTATCAGAAGCTTTCATGATCTCAAGTTCAAGAAAACGTAAATCTTCATCTTCAAGTCCCAAAGCTTCCCATCTGCGAGAGAATTCCTTGGTTTGAATAAATGTTCTTGTCATTTTTGTTCCTTTCTCTATTATATCCCCTATTAAATAGGGTGTCAATCCCCAATTCTCTTGTAAGCCTCTGCAAACATCTCTTCTGCAGTTTTTCCAGGATAGTATTCCCTTTCTTCCTCTCTGTCGGAATCACGTAATTTTATAAAATGCTCGTTCATGGTTTTAAAAAGTTTTTCTATAAGGTCAGCTCCACCTTTCAGGATAATATTTGACGTAATCATCAACATATTCTCTTACCCTTTTTTCTTCAGCCATAATCGCCCTCCGTTAAATACTTTTTGTATAGTTATCATACCAATAATATACTACCTATTTTTCAATACTTATAGTATATTATATTTGTTATAAGTAATATCATGAGGTGATGTTTATGAACGATAATTATGGTGAACAGATTAAGTCATACCGCACAAAGCTCGGGCTAACTCAGAGTCAGGTCGCATCGGCGCTGGATGTTACACCTGGATACATAAGCAATGTAGAAAACGGCAGAACCGCCATGTCATTACGAGTCCTTACCTACTACGCCAAAATAATGCACGTTTCTTTGGACTCCCTTGTTGGTGACCTTGAACCTTCATACAGGAGCAATGCTCTTGATAATGCTCTCATTGAAGAAATATCAAAAATGAATGATGAAACAAAGAAAAAGCTGTTAAAGACCATAAGACTATGGAACTGAAGTTATCTTCCTCTCAGTCAAAAAAAGTAGACCGAAGTCGGCAATTGACAGCCTGCTACGCTTGCCGCTATGCGATCTACCAATATGATCCCAACGGGACTCGAACCCGGTATCTCCGGCGTGAAGGGCCGGCGTCCTGACCATTAGACTATGAGACCATGTCGGAACCGGCTTTTCACCGGTTCCTATTTTGTTTCCTTTAAGCGCTGATCTGCGCTCTCACTTCGGTGCCCACAACAATGATCTCATCCATTGTCACACCGAATACCATTGCCAATGCGACTAAATTATCGATGTTGGGCATGGCCGTACCATGCTGCCACTTGTAGATTGCCTGAGGGGTTGCAAATCCAAAGAAGATTTGTAAATCCTTTACGGTCAATCCCGCGTTCTGTCGCATCTTGGCAATATTTCTTCCTGTTGCCACCATATCAATGGCAGGCATCGTTATCATTTTGTCCTCCTGTTCCGGCACTCCGACCGGAACGGGATGTTCCTTAGTCGGATGCCTTGAAATTATAGATAGGTTTCATCACGTCGATGACATCTACTGACTCCTTGATCACATCGATGATGTCATCAAGGCTCTTGTATGCCATGGGCGCCTCGTCCAATGTATTTTCGTTGATCGAAGTGGTATAGATACCCTTCATTGTTTCTTTGTACTCATCCAGACTCAAGGTCTCTTTTGCCTTAGATCTGGACATGATCCTTCCGGCTCCATGCGGTGCTGAGAAATTCCATTCAGGATTTCCTTTTCCGACAGCGAGCACGCTTCCATCTCTCATATTTATGGGGATCAGCACTTTCTCTCCACTATGGGCTGCAATTGCGCCCTTTCTCAAGATCATCTCATCTGTATCGATATAGTTATGGATCGTGTGGAAAGCGTCGCTGCCGGTCATTCCGGTTCTTTCGAAAAGGATCTCAGCCATCTTTTCACGGCTTCGTCTTGCAAATGCCTGGCAAATCTCTACATCGTGAAGGTAATCATCCAGATATCTTCCTGACAGATAGCACAGGTCCTCGGGCATGCTGGGCTCACTCTCATAAACCTGCCAATGGAGCTGTTTTAACGCCGCCTGTATTTCGTTCTTGCGCCCCTGCTCCTTGTAGGTCCTGATGATCTCATCACGCTTCTCAAGATAATCGCCATATCCCCTGTCAAGATTGACCGCCAGTCTCTGATAGATTTCAGCCACCTGCTTGCCGAGGTTACGCGATCCTGAGTGGATCACCAGGTACTTTGTACCGTCAGCTGCTTCATCTATCTCAATAAAATGATTTCCGCCGCCAAGTGTGCCGAGCGATCTCTCAAGTCTCTTTGAGTCTTTCAGTTCTCTGTAGCATGCAAGCCCGGTAAGATCGAATCTCTCCTGACGGCCCTCCCAGACGTTCATTCCCGAAGGAATGAAGTGAGCTGCTTCATCGACTTTTTCAAAATCGATCGCGCCTTTTCCAAGATTCACCGTGTACATCCCGCATCCGATATCGACGCCGACCACGTTAGGAACTGCTTTATCTGTGATCGTCATTGTGGTTCCTATGGTGCAGCCTTTACCGGCGTGAACGTCAGGCATGATCCTGATCCTTGAGCCTTCGGTCATGGCATAATCACACATACGCCTGATCTGTTCAATGGCTTCGTCTTCTACGACTCTTGCATAGCAGATTGCTGTATTTACTTTTCCCTTGATCTCTAAAACGTCCATTGTCTTTTCCTTTCCAATACATTGAACAGTACACGAGGTGGGACTCGAACCCACATGCATCTCTGCGTCTGATCCTAAGTCAGGTGCGTATACCATTTTCGCCACTCGTGCATAAGAAAAACCCGCCTGCCTCATACAAGGTAAGCGGGTTGCTAAACATGTTCTCTATCTATTGACTTTGATCCACCTATCCCCGGTGAATCTCCGTAACTCTGACAATGTTTCGCGTTGCTTTACGTCTGTATGAAGGCATTAAAATCAATCCCCGCTCACAGAGTTTTTCGAGCGATGATTCATAGAGATCACTATACAGACTAAATACGCGATCCATTGTTGCCATGTCGTTTCTTTCCTTTCCGGGAGCACTCTTTTGCTCCGCTTATCTCTTTTTATGTATCGTATGATACCACGTTTTTCTCTAATTGTCATTATACTTGTAGTATAAAAACCGAATTTAGCTCCGATCCTTAGCAAGATTATTTTACTGTGTATCTTTTGGAGCCTTACGTTCTATCTTTTTCCTGCATCAGATAGTCCTTGTCTTCTTCTATCATCCCTATCATTATCTTTGCAAAGCGCTCATCAAACTGAGTGCCCATCCCCTTTTCGATCTCACTTTTAACATGCTCCTGGGGAATGATGTCACGATAGCTTCTGCGGCTCGTCATCGCGTCATAAGCGTCGGCAACTGCGATGATCCTCGCCTCTTCCGCGATTTCCTCTCCCTTAAGACCGTCGGGATAGCCTTTGCCGTCAAACCGCTCATGGTGCCATCTGGCGCCCGTCGCGAGCTTCGGCATCTCGGTAATGGTGGAAAGTATCTTTGCGCCTTTCGCGGGATGCTCCTTTATCAGGGCATATTCCTCGTCGGTAAGTCTGCCGGGCTTATTGATGACAGTATCCGGAATCCCGATCTTTCCGATGTCGTGGAGCAGCCCCATCATGTAAATCTCTTCCTGTCTTTCCGGCGTATATCCGTATCTCCTTGCGATCTCTTTTGAATAGTCCGCCACGCGGTTTGAGTGGCCGTTGGTATATCTGTCCTTGGCATCTATTGCCTCAGCCATTGCCTGAACCACATGAAGCGAAAGATTTTCAAGTTCTCCGGTCTTTATCTGGACCTCATGGTGAAGATCCTTCTGAAGCCTTATCAGTTCAAGGAGATTCCCCACCCTCAGCTTCAGCACTTCCGAAACGAAGGGTTTTCTGATAAAATCCATCGCTCCGAGAGAAAGTCCCCTTGTTTCGGACTCTCCGTCATCGTTTGCCGTGAGAAAAATGACCGGCACCGCTTCATGGCCGGTTTCTTTTTCCCATGATCTCAAAGCCGCAAGCGTCTCAAAGCCGTCGAGTTCCGGCATTCTGATATCCAGAAGCAGTAAGTCAATGTGATTTTTCCTGACAAGATCAAGAAGCAGCTTACCGCTTTTTATGCAGGTCACCTTGTAGCCACATTCTGAAAGAGTGCTCTCCGCGTTCTTTAAGATGACGGCATCGTCATCCACCACAACTATTCTCTCGTTCATATACGATATTACTCCCCGGAAATGCTTCCGTATCGTGCCACAGCCTCGTCCACAGTCATCTTGCCGTTTCCCACAGCATAGGCCGCTGCCCTGAACTGCCATACCGCAGGGTCGGAAAGGCCGGTCTGCTTATCACTGAAACAGCGGTCCTCGGATACCCCGTCAAGTGCGGAATAAACGGCGTCAAGCGAAAAATCATCGGTGGGCGTTATGAGACGCTTAAGGCCCGCCATGTTTCCAAGTTCTTTTCTGCTTATCAAAAACCTCATGAATTCATTTGACATGTCAAGATTTCTGCTGTTTTTGTTGACAGAAAAACAAATGTTCACGGAATTGATAAAATATCCGCCGTCGTCACCCGATGGCGCTATGAAAAACCTGTATTTGAACGGATGCTGTGAAAACGCATCGGATTTGCTCTCTCTTTTGGCGGTTCCCGAGACCACGTCTCCGGTACCCAGTACCATCGGCACATCGCCCTCAAAAAACCTCATGATCACGGAATTGTAATCATCGGTTATCTCCGCGGCGCATTTTGCCACATCCACGCAGCCGGAATCGATAAATTCACGAAGCCTCTGAAGCGCGGGTCGCATGAGCTCACCCGCCGCAGGTTCCAGAGCGTTAAGAGCTTCTATCTTGTCACTGTTCCTGATCACATCATATGCATACATCGGATAGGAAAAAGCATTGAACAGCCCCGCTCCGCTCGACTTTACCGCGCCCATGACAGGAGAACTGTAACCCGCTGCCTTAAGCTTTGCGCACACTTCCGTAAATTCTTTGAAATCCGTCGGGACCTTTAATCCCTCTTTTTCAAAGATATCCATGTTTACAAGCATTCCGTAGGATGTAGTGAATATCGGGAGCATTACGATATCCCCGGAGCCTGTGGTACGTATGAGTGATTCTCTTATGCACGAACAGTCTATGCCGAGCGAAGGGTCCGACAATACCTCACATGCGTCAAACACGCCTTTGTATGCATCGTTTCCCATCATCCACCCGGCAGTCATGAAGATATCCGGCGGCTCGCTGTTTACAAGGGCGCCCGAGATGACATTGTTGTAATCATCCATCGCCACATACTGCAAGCTCGCGTTGGGATAGTATTCATAAAAGCGCTCAAACTCAGCCTCAAGCGACTCAAAGTTTGAATAGCTTCCCGCAACGGTCAGAGAAAACTCAGCCTCTTTGTCATACTTCGGAACAAATGACGCTTCCGTATCCTGTTTACCGCCACAGCCCTGCAAAAGGAACAATCCGGCCAAAGTCAGGGAAAACAGCATCCTTACGGTCTTTTTCATGGGCATAACCTCCGTCTAAAAGTGATGGTCCCATTTGTGCGTTTCAAAATAATCGTCCACTGCAGCCACAATATCATCCCTGCTCATGGTCTTTAACAGATACCCCTGAGGCTTGAGCTTCATAACACGGAGAATGCTCTCGCGGTCGGACTTTCCTGTGAGAAAGATGATTGGCACTTCTTTTGCGTTGTATTCGCTTCTTATCATCTCCATGACCTGAGGTCCCGGAGTGATGGGCATATCGTAATCAAGAAGAATAAGATCCGGCACGTGATTTGCCAGGTAGGTGATGGCCTGCATCCCCGATTTTACCACGGTGATCCTGTATTTGTCGGAGAGCCATCCCTGCAGCATCTTGAGATATGTAAGGTCGTCATCCACCAGAAGGATCTTTTTCCCGCGCTTTTTTTCCTCATTCATCTCAGCGATGGATTTGAGTTCTTCCGCTATGTATTTACCGTCAAACGGGCGCTTAAAGGTCTGTTTGAAATAGTTTTCCGGAATATACTGGCGCACCTGTTCAAGTTCTTCATCATATCCTATCACACAGAGCGGGCGCTCCTCGTCGGTCGTGATATCTTTAAGATACACCAGAGCGTCTGTGGCGCTGTAAACGAAGTCTCCCGCGAGGAGCAGTATCACATCACAGTCCTTTTTACGGGCCTCGATATCCTTTACCACAGGCTCCGCAAACTCCGTTTTAAAGCCTTCCTTCTTAAGGTTGTTGTTCAGCGCGTCCACCATAAAACCAAACCCGCTGCTTATCAGCAATATCTTGCAGATCATCTCTGTCCCCTTTCCTCCGAAAGAATCCCCGGTATCATCTCGTAATCATAATTATCCACGGCTTTCCTGATCGTGTCAACCCTTGTGGCTTCATCCTCAGGTATCCTGTATTTTCCAAGCGATTCGACAAGATTCACGACACTGTCAAAATCACAATTGTCGCAAAACTCCGCCAGCGTCCTGTATGCTTCTTTAAGATCGTCAGGCGCTATGAGCGGGCGGTCGTCCTCTTCGTCCGAAACCGCACGCGCATTGACAGGTTCAAGTTCCTTTGCCAGCTCTCTGTACCCGGAAACAAGCGCAGGAAGTTCCTTTTCAAGCGTCTCTGTGTCTCCGTTGTCTCCCGCTTTTTCAAGCCGTGCCGCAAATTCTCCGAGTTCCAGCGCACCTATGACGCGCGAAGTGCTTTTTAAAGCATGTACCTTTACGGTCAGGTTTTTAAGATCCCGGGCAGCCCAGTATTTCTCGATATCATCGGCATTTCCCGCCGCAGTGTCGAGAAACATCTTGAGCGTATACATATACGATTCGGCGCTACCGCAGTGGATAAGGCCTGAATTCAGATCCAGTCCTTTTAGATGGAACAGGAAATCCGGAAGCACCGCGTCGTCGTCATCGTCCTCTTCGGAGGCAGGCGCGATCTTACCCTTTGGCAGATATTGAAGCAGCATGCTCTCAAGGCGTTCCGGATCTATGGGCTTGGTGATGTAATCGTCAAAGCCCGCATTTATGTACATTTCACGCATACCTGAGACCGCATTCGCCGTGAGGCAGATTATGGGAGTCTTTTTGTTCGCGTTTTCGGATATGCCCTTCATCTCCTTAAGCGTCTCAATGCCGTCCTTGTCAGGCATCATGTGGTCTAGGAAGATGACGTCAAAGTGCTTTTTTACAAACAAAGGTATGCATTCGTCACCGCTTCCCGCCGTATCTATCTGTATGCCCGTGCGGCTCAGGAGACGCTTGAATACGGTAAGATTTACAGGTGTGTCGTCCACCACGAGCACCCTCGCATGAGGCGCGGTAAACTTTTCGCGGTACGCCTTGCGTTCGCTTAAGGCCTGCCTGAACGCATCCTCATAGTTTCCGATAGGATCCCACTTTATGACCTTTTGCTCAAGCTCAAACGAAAACTCCGAGCCCTCGCCGTAAACACTCTTGACTTCCAGATGACTTCCCATTTTTGCAAGAAAACTCTGGGCAATGGTCATGCCAAGCCCCGTGCCCTCAATGTTTCGGTTCTTTGACTCTTCGATACGTTCAAACGCGACAAACAGCTTCTCCAGATCCTCCTGCTTAATGCCTATTCCCGTATCCGCAACGTTCACCTTAAGCCTTATATGATCGGGCTTGTCTTCCGGTATGGTATATTTCACCGAAAAAGAGACCTGTCCCTTTTTGGTATATTTCACGGCATTTGACAGGATGTTCGTGATGACCTGCTTGATCCTTATCTCATCACCGTAAAGTATCATCGGGATCTCCCTGTTGATGTCAAGCTTAAAAGCAAGGCCCTTGTCCTCCGCTTTCTTCTGCACCATGTTCACAAGGTCGTTCAGCACGGAAACAAAATTGTACTCAACATTGATGATCTCCATCTTGCCGGCTTCGATCTTTGAAAAATCGAGGATATCATTGATAAGCCCCAGAAGCGTATTGCCCGCTGTTCTGATGTTTTCGGAATACATCCTGATGTCTTCGTCGTGCGCTTCCCTAAGCACCATCTCATTGAGCCCCAGTATCGCATTCATCGGAGTCCTGATATCATGGGACATGGTGGATAGGAAATGGGATTTTGCTTCGTTTGCCTGGTTTGCCTGGACGGCAGCCTCGGAAAGCTTCCGGTTGTAGCTCATCAGGAGCAGCGAATTGAACACCAGAAGAAAAAGAAGCGCTACGGAAACAATCCCCAGAAGGAGCCAGTCGACGGAACGATTGCCGACCAGATCCCCCTCAGGGATATATGCCAGAAGGAACCATATCTTTAATGTTTCGAGCGGTGTAAAAGAAAGGACACAATCCTCACCCTTGACATTCTTTATCCCCATGGTCCCGGTGCCGCCTGTGATCTCTGCGACAACTCTATTGTACTCTGCGGAAGTGGAAGGATTGTATGATTTGTAATATTCAAAGAAATTGCTGTTTTTAAAAGATTTGCCGTGAACAACGTAATTGCCCTCTTTATCTACAAGGCTTATCTCAACGTTTTCATACTCGCCTTTAAGAAAAACGAGCTTCTGCTCCAGACGGCTTATGGGAACGACACGCATCAAAAGGCCGAGCTTGAGTTCTCCCGATGCCTCGTCAAGCACTGTCACATGGTTTAAAAAGCCTATGGACTGAATGCCGTTCATCGGGTTTGTGTATGCTCTTGTAAGGTTGACAACGCCCGCTACATCGCTTACATCGTCGACATTGTCAAAAATATTGATATTCTGGTAGGAAACCGAAAAGTCTTCCGGGTCGGTAACATCCGCCGTTGTGGATATTCCCATGCGTTTGGGATCGTCAAGGAAAATAAGATGCCCCGATATCTCCTGTGATATCTTGGTCTTTCTGATATGAGAGACTGCCTCTTCAGCGGTCATGGGCGTGCCTGCTTCCGCCGAGCTGTTGATATAGTTTGACCAGATGTCGCAAAGCCGCTGCTCGTCTTCAAGATAATTGCCGATGATCTGGCTTGTGGTCACAGTCATCTTTTCAAACGCTTCGATGGCGTTTTTGTCGCTCTCTTCCGCCCTGGTCTGCGCATATCTCAGGATGAAAAACAATATGAACCCCATTATCAGGAGATTGGGGATTATGACTAGAGCCTTCTTCACGCATGCCCTCCGATGACCGAATGCTTGATGTTTAGTCTGATTATACCATATTTGTCCGAC
>JAEENL010000020.1 GCA_016283775.1 Lachnospiraceae bacterium
GAAGGATGCGGTCCACATTGCGGGCCACAGGAAATTTCCATTCATTCTGAGAAGGAATTCAAAAATGACTTCGTAGCTCTTTGCATTGAATCCGCCAAACCTGGTGTTTACCCAGGTTCCGAAGCAGGGCCACTCATCGTTTATGAAAAAGCCTCTGTATCTCACACTCGGATTCTTCGAAGAGATATCCAGGTCTTTGATCTCAAACACGTCCTTTTTAAGCGGAACAGCATCGCCGAAATATACAAGCGGCGACACTCCTATGAGCTTTGAAACATGGAAGATGCCGTAGATCGTTCCGAGTACGTCGGTACCTGTGATAAAGATCTTTCCGTCTTTTATCTTAAGGTCATAGCTCTGCCATCTGCCCGGGATCTCGCGGGTCTCGATGATAACATCGCCGTCGCATCCTGCTGCTCCATCGGCATTATCCAGGATCTCGGGAACAAAGCCAAACACCGCGTCCACATCACCGGCAAATACCTTTGCGATCCTTTTTACGCCTGCAGGAATGTTTGATCTCAGCACTATCCTGTTTGCACTTCTTTTAAAAATAAAACTCATAGTCCACCTCAATATCAGAGCCTTACTCTTACCGCAATGGGCGCTTGTCCCATAAGTGATGTGCTCTCTTCATCAGGCTGTGAAAGGCCTATGTAAACAGTATATTCACCCTTGCCGATGAAAGGCTTTCCGTCGTTTCCGATAATTTCAAGCGCATCCTCGGAGAGCTCAAACACGACATCTTTGGTCGTGCGCTTCGGGATGAGCACCTTCTTAAAGCCTTTAAGCTGGTATTTCGGCGCACCGGGCTCATTTGCGGAAACATATACCTGAAGCACCGCGCGTCCGTCAAGATCGGAGTCGTTTGCGACTTTGGCATTTATCTCGATGTTTTTCTCGCTGTAGACCCTTGCGTCCGCGGCTTTTATCTTAAAGTCCGAATACGAAAGACCGAACCCGAACGGGAACTGTGCCTTTGTAGTCATGTATCTGTAGGTCCTGCCCTTCATCGAATAGTCCGTAAATTCAGGAAGTTCGGAAACAGAATTGTAAAATGTCACGGGAAGGTGTCCCGAGAAATTCGCTTCTCCGAAAAGGAGTTTTGCGATCGCGGTCCCTCCCATTGCTCCGGGATATCCCGCATAAACTATGGCAGCAGCCTTTTCTTTTGCCTCTCCGATGTTAAGCGCGCTTCCCGAAAGAAGCACAAGGATCACCGGCTTGCCTGACTCAAACGCTGCTGAGAGCACCTTATTCTGCATTCCCGGAAGCTCAAGGTCCTTCTTGTCTCCGCTCGCATAGGCATTGCCCTGGTCGCCTTCTTCTCCTTCAAGCCCGGAATCAAGTCCCATCACGCAGATCACCACGTCGGAAAGCTCAAACACGCCCCTGCTCTCGGAAATGCGGTCGTCCGGGCGGCCCAGTCCTTCCACTCTGTCCTTGAACAGGTGGCAGCCTTGTGAATAAAGGATCCTTGTGGTGTCTCCAAGATAATCCTGAAGTCCGAGGAGCACGGTCTCATAGCGCGACGACGTTCCTTCGTAGTTTCCTACGAGAGCCCGCCTGTTGTCTGCATTCGGTCCCACAACTCCGAGTGTATTTATTTTTTCCCTGTTCAGAGGAAGTATGCCGTCGTTCTTCAAGAGCACCATCGAAGAAAGCGCCGCTTTAAGGTTTGCTTCCCTGTTTTTAACGGAATCGGATTCCTCAAAAGTGATCGAGTCAAACGCGCTCTTCTGCCCGTCCATTATACCAAGTTTGAACCTTGTGGTAAACAGGTTCACGCAGGCCTCGGTCACTCTTTCTTCACTCACAAGGCCCTGCTTTACGGCTTCTTCGAGGTTTTCAAAGAGATTTCCGCAGTTCAGGTCACACCCGTTGTTCATCGCAAGTGCAACGGCTTCAAGCGGTGTTTCGCATACCATGTGGCCTTTAAAGAAATCCTGTATCGCCCAGCAGTCGGAAGTAACATGTCCTTCAAAGCCAAACTCGTCTCTCAGGATATCCTTTAAAAGAGTTTTGCTTCCGCAGCAGGGCTCGCCGTTAACACGGTTGTATGCGCCCATCACCGCTTCGACCTTGGTGTTTTCGATGCAATGCTTAAATGCATAAAGATAGGTCTCGTAGAGATCCTTTTTGTCCACCTTTGCGTCAAAAGAATGCCTTATGTCCTCGGGTCCCGAATGCACAGCATAGTGCTTTGTGCATGCCGCGGCCTTTAAGTTGTTTTCGTCTCTTCCCTGTAAGCCCTCGATATAGCGCGTTCCCATGCGGCTCGTGAGATACGGATCCTCTCCGAACGTTTCATGACCTCTGCCCCAGCGGGGATCTCTGAATATGTTGATATTGGGTGCCCAGAAAGTGAGGCCCTTATAAATATCGTGATCGCTGTATTTCTGCTGATTGTTAAACTTTGCGCGGCCTTCCGTGGAGACGATGCTTCCCACTTCCTCCATGAGATCCTCGTCAAAGCTTGCGGCCAGCGTCACAGCCTGAGGGAACACCGTGGCAACGCCTGCTCTCGCAACGCCGTGCAGAGCTTCGTTCCACCAGTTGTATGCTTTGACACCGAGGCGTTCGATCGCCGGAGCCCAGTTAAGGGTCTGCATGCATTTTTCCTTTAACGTCATGCGCCCCACCAGTTCCTCCGCCATTTTCCTGTATTCGCCAACCTTCTCTTCGTTGAAATTCACATTTTTGTATTCTTCACTCATGGATATTTCTCCTTGAATATTTATACAGATACTGTCCTATAGCGGATTATAACAGAAATGATCTGCACCTTCTTATTAAGACTTTTCAAACATTTACCAATTGTTGCCAAAAAAAAGAGGAAACCCCGGAAACAAAAAGACAAACTTGAATTAATGCATTTCGGTAGTATATAATATAAAATAATAGTAAAGGGAGACGATCAGTCGAAGGCAATTACTTCAAAGATAGATACTCCATGGTAACAACCTTTACTGTACCTGATTGCGATGTAATAATCACAGCCAGATTCAAAAAAAAACGACGAATAAACATATTTACTCTACTCAAGGAAAAAAAATGATCGAAGAATTACATGGCACAAAAGAGATCGTGCATCATACCGAAATGCCCGGATTCAGGCTTTATATGAACCGTGAGAGCGAAAACTATCCCACTCACTGGCATTCGGACATTGAGATCATAATGCCGATCGAAAACATATATACAGCGATAATAGAAAATATGGAATATGTGCTGAGCGAAGGGGATATCATGATAATCCCGAGCGGCGAGATGCATATGCTGAACGCTCCGAAAGACGGGAAAAGACTCATCTTCCAGATGGAGCATTCCCTTCTTCGCGAGGTCTCAGGCTTTGATGCGGCATACAGCCGCTTTTTCCCATGCGCGGTTTTCAGGAAAAACGAGGAAAACGACGGATACCGTAAGCTCCGTTCCCTGCTCCACAAGATAATAAAAGAAAACCAGAATGACGACATCCTGTCCGCAGCCGCGATACATGCGCTCACGCTCTCGTTCTTTGTGGAAGCGGGAAGGATATGCCTTAAACAGAACTCTGAAAACGAACATCTCACCCAAAAACGCCGTCAGAACTATATCGACACATTTTTCAATATATGCCGTTTCATAAACGAACACTGTGCGGAAGACCTGTCGCTCGATTCGGCGGTGGAGCTCTCCGGCTTTTCAAAGTCTCATTTCATCAGGCTCTTCAAGGACTTCACGGGTGTCACGTTTTACGAATACCTTCAGAAACGCCGCATGACAAACGCCGAGCTTCTGTTGATAGATACGGACGGCTCCATTTCTGATGTTGCAATGCGCTCGGGATACAATTCCCTTGCGACCTTCAACAGAGTGTTCAAGGAATCGCACAATTGTACACCAAGTGAATACAGAAAAAAAGCCTGGATGTCCTCACCCACGCGAAGCTCGAGGGAGCCCTCCAGGCTTTGAGTACAAAACAGCTTGCCGCACGGCAAGCTGTCTAATTTCATTATTTCAATTCTTCAAGCACCGCTTCTTCAAACGGGCTTCCGAGTTTTTTCATTTCAAGAGCAATGAGCCTTGCGAACGCAATGGCTCCCTCAGGTCTCAAATGCGTGTTGTCGCTCTTTCCCTCAGGGTAATTCTCATATATCCCGGGCCCAAAATTCATGAAATACTTTTTACTCTCTTCTTCCCCGGTCTTTATGATAAGCTCGCGGGTCAGCGCGTTCATGTCGATAAATGCGCATTTTTCCTGCTCTGCGACCCTTTTCACCGCTTCAATGTAATCACCGTGGGAATGTTTTAACTCCCCGTTTTCATCAAAGCCTCTCCTCTCTATCGCGGTCATGAGGAGCGGTGTCGCACCGTGTTTTCTTGCGGTATCGATAAAAACCTTGAGATTGTCCGAAAAGCTTCCGAAAGCTTCGGTATACCTCGTGGGATCGTTTATCTTTTCATCATTGTGGCCAAATTCTATAAAGAGCAGGTCACCCGGCCTTATCTCGTTGTCTATCACATCAAGTCTTCCCTCATCGATAAAGCTCTTTGTGCTCCTGCCATTCACCGCGTGATTCAGCACCTGCACTCCGGGCTTAAGGAAAAGGGGCAGCATCTGCCCCATTCCTGTTTCCGGATATGCATTGAAGCGCTTCTGCGCCGCAGTGGAATCTCCCGCGTAAAATATATATGTGCTCGCTTCGCTCATAATTATCTCAGATCCGTCATCTTGCAGTGGTCCATATCGTCGAAGTCCTGATTCTCGCCGACCATTCCCCAGATGAACGTATAGTTCTTTGTGCCGCATCCGCTGTGGATGGACCAACTGGGAGAAATGACAGCCTGCTCATTTCTCATGATGATGTGGCGTGTTTCGTTGGGCTCGCCCATGTAGTGGAACACAAGATCGTCTTTCCCCATCTCGAAATAGAGATATACTTCCATTCTTCTGTCATGCGTATGGCAAGGCATGGTGTTCCATACGGAGCCCTCTTCAAGATGGGTCATTCCCATCTCGAGCTGGCAGGATTCTACCTGTCCGGGAAGGATGTACTTGCAGATGGTCCTGTGGTTCGCATCCTGCATGCTTCCGCATTCTACCTTGTTTTCCTTCTTTACGATGACAACGCCCTTTTCTTTCTTTCCTTCAGGCTTTATCACAACCGTGGGATAGGTCTTGTGAGCGGGAGCGCTGTTAAGATAGAACTTTGCGGGCTTCTTGGGGTTGATGGATGCAAAAGTGATGTCCTTTGAACCCATTCCGATATACATGCCTTCCTTAAAGCCTATCTCGTAGTCCTTACCGTCGATGGTGATGATACCGGCGCCGCCGATGTTGATGACACCCATCTCGCGTCTCTCGAGGAAATACTGAGCTCTCAGCTCATCACCTGCGGTGAGCTTTAACTTTTTCTTTACGGGAACGGCAGAGCCTGTGATGATCCTGTCTATGTAGCTGTACACAAGCTTTATGTCGTCTGCCTTAAAAAGATCGTCGATCAGAAATTCGCTTCTGAGTCTGTCTGTATCATAGTGCTTCACATCCTTGGGGGATGCGGCTGTACGTAATTCCATCATTGCCTCCTGAAAAATTATGATCGCACTTCGTGCATCAGCAGAACTATCTCTGTACTCTTCCTGATCCGTCGCCGCCTGCAAGGTTGTCTACATCGGCACGGGAAACAAGGTTGAAGTCGCCGGGGATGGTGTGCTTCAATGCGGAAGCCGCAACGCCGAATTCAAGAGCATCCTTGAAGTTCTTGCCGTCAAGAAGTCCGCAGATCACGCCGCCTGCGAAAGAATCGCCGCCGCCCACACGGTCAACGATAGGGCAGATCCTGTATTCTCTAGAATGATAAAATTCCTTGTTGTCTCTTGAATAGATGCATGCGCTCCAGCCGTTGTCGGAAGCGGAATGGCTTACTCTTAAGGAGCTTACCACATATTCAAAGTTGAACTTTTCCACCATCTGCTTGAAGATGCTCTCATAACCGGAAAGATTAAGTTTTCCGCCTGTGACGTCGGTATTGTCGGGCTTGAAGCCGAGTACCTTGTCAGCATCCTCTTCATTTCCGATGCAGACATCAACATACTGCATGAGGTTTGTCATTACTTTTCTTGCCTTCTCGGAAGACCAGAGCTTCTTACGGAAGTTCAGATCGCAGCTCACCTTAACGCCTGCCTTCTTTGCAGCCTTGAGCGCAGCCTCTGTGAGCTCTGCGGCCTTGTCCGACACAGCGGGTGTGATGCCTGTGAAATGGAACCAGTCAACGCCCTCAAAGATCTTGTCAAAATCGAAATCGGAAATCTCTGCCTCGGAGATAGCGGAATGAGCTCTGTCATAGATAACGCTCGAAGCTCTCATTGCCGAACCGGTCTCAAGGAAATAGATACCAAGTCTCTCACCGCCGTATGCGATGTTCTTTGTGCCTACATTCAGCTTTCTGAGTGCCGCAACCGCAGCCTCTCCGACAGGGTTCTTCGGAACCTTTGTGACGAATTCCGCGTCATGGCCGTAATTTGCGAGAGAAACGGCAACATTTGCCTCTCCGCCGCCATAGCATACGTCAAATTCATCTGCCTGCATGATCTTTTCATTGTTGGGTGTCGAAAGTCTGAGCATGATCTCACCCATTGTCACTACTTTTGCCATAAAATGTCTCCTTTTGGATTTAAAATGTTCGTTTTCTGTGAAGAGTTACAGCGTCACTCCTGTCTTAAAGATCGCCATGTCGTGGAAACCTGCGATCTCGGATCTTACCTTTTCTCCGGAAGCCACACTCATTACAAGCGAATACAGCCTGTTCGCAGTCTCAAGTTTGTCCGCTCCTTCGGTAAGCACGCCACAGTTAAAATCTATCCACTTGCTCTTTTTTTCCGAAAGAGCCGTGTTTGTGGATATCTTTACGGTCGGAACGGGAGATGCGAAAGGAGTGCCTCGTCCCGTAGTAAAGAGCACGATCTGCGCGCCACTCGCGGCAAGAGCCGTCGCAGCCACAAGATCGTTCCCGGGAGCGCTTAAAAGGTTGAGTCCCTTTGTCTCAGCGATCTCACCATATTCGAGAACTCCCCGCACTTTCGCGCTTCCCGACTTCTGCGTGCATCCGAGCGACTTGTCTTCAAGTGTCGAGATGCCGCCCTTTTTGTTGCCGGGCGAAGGGTTCTCGTAAATGGTCTGTCCGTTCTTCATAAAGTATTCTTTAAAATTATTTATCAAACAAACGGTTTTGTCAAATGTTTCTTTTGAATCGCACCTGTCCATAAGGAGAGTTTCCGCGCCGAACATTTCCGGAACCTCGGTGAGTATCGTGGTACCGCCCTGAGACACGAGCATATCAGAAAAAAGTCCGACCGTGGGATTTGCGGTTATCCCGGAAAGTCCGTCGGAACCTCCGCACTTCATGCCTATTACAAGCTTTGAAACGCTTTCCTGTGTTCTCACGTCGTCAGCGCAAATATCTATCAGTTCACGTATGATGCGGCTTCCGTCCTCAAACTCGTCTTCGGTGTCCTGACACTGCAGAAATCTCACACGTTTTTCATCCCAGGTGCCTATATAGCTTTTAAGCACCTCGATGTTGGAATTTTCACAGCCGAGTCCGAGAACCAGCACGCCTCCCGCATTCGGATGCTTCACAAGATCGGAAAGGATGCGTCTCGTGTTTTCCTGATCCTCTCCCATCTGGGAACAGCCGTAAGGATGAGGAAAAGCGATGACATCTTCGGCATTGCCGTGCAGATATCCTCTGTTCATCTCGGCAAGCTTTCCGGCAATGGAATTTACGCATCCCACGGTAGGGATTATCCATATCTCGTTCCTTACTCCGACTTTGCCGTTATTTCTCGCATAGCCCATGAAAAAGCCTGTTGACGGCCCGTCCGCGGTCACGTTTTCCGGAGCCTTTTCCGGGTGATATTCATATTCGAGGAGGTCTCCCAGATTTGTTTTTATGTTGTGGGTGTGGACATGGCATCCCTCGTCAACATCTTCGGTCACATGTCCGATGGGGCTTCCGTATTTTATCACGTTTTCACCGGCTTTAAGCGGTGTAACAGTGAATTTGTGGCCGCG
>JAEENL010000021.1 GCA_016283775.1 Lachnospiraceae bacterium
AGGCGCCGTATACCGAACGGTATGTACGGTGCTGTGAGAGGACGGCGGTTAGTCACCGCCTCCTACTCGATTTACTATGAGGAGGTATCAATCTTCTTTTGAATATTTGAAATCCGAAAAAACCGCGGTCCCGCCGGCGATCAGGGCAGAATATGCGAACACTCCGAACCTTGCGCCGCAGAAATGGTCGAGCGTGAATCTTAAATGGTGTGTGCACCCGAGCTTTTCAAAGCGTCTTCCCGTCTTGTAGGAGAAGGTGCATATGTCCTTAAGATCCGTAAAATCGATGTCGATGCGGAGTCTTACAACGGGAGAGGAGAGCCTGATCTTTTCCTCGACTTTTCCGGGAAGGCAGTCAAAGCGTTCTCTTACGTTGTCTTCGGGATCTCTTGTGATGAGGCAGAGGTAAAACGTGCCAAATTCCTTTGTGATACTTAGTTCACAGTAGTTTGACTGTAAAACGCAGAGCCCTGCGTGGTCAAATTCGTTTAATGCCGTGGCATCCACCGTGACTTCGGCGGAACACCCTGGGAAGAAGGTGCGCTGGGTGAGAGTGTTCCTTGCTTCGCAGACATTGCAGCTTAAGGACTTTGTGCGGATGGTAAAGGTATCCTCGGTAAAGGAAAAAGCGTCACAGTCGGGAAGATGGTTAAACTGCCATTGTTTCCTGAGTCTGAGTTCGCCTTTCCTCGTCTTTTCTCCGAAAGCGGAAGTGAAGAGCGGAGCATAGCGGTGAGAGGGCTTTGTGGAAGCGGGAAGCTTGAAAGGCGCGATCTTTCCGTTCTTTCCCACAGTGGGCCAGCCGTTTTTGAAGGTTATGCCCGTGAGCATGGGGATCCGTCCGCAGGCTCCGTTGTCCCTGAAAAAGAAACCGTACCAGTTGCCGCAAGGATCGTCCACTATACCGCCCTGGGCAACGCCCATTCCCGGAAGATCCGTATCATCGCGTATCATCTCGAATTCTTCGTAAGGACCTTCGATCTTTTTGGCGCGGTGCACGACCTGTGTGCGGATCGCGGGATCGGTCTTCGGCCAGTGGATATTGAAAATGTAGTAATAGCCGTTTATCTTGTAGATATGCGAGCCTTCATAGCCGAGTCCGACGTTGTGCGTGTCGGTGAAAGCCGTGATGTTTAAGCCTTTTTTCTTTTGCTCGAAGGTTACCGGATCGAGCTCTGTGATCTTTATCTCGCGATTTCCATATACCACATATACTTTGTCATCGTCAAAAAGGAGTGAAGCATCGTGATAGGTGCCTTTTACGGTAGTCCGCTTCCATGTGCGGGCCGGATCTGTCGCAGTGAAGATGAAAGTGCGGCCCGAAGCTATGGAGATAAAAAGAGCATAGAACGTGCCGTTGTGATAGCGGAGAGTAGGAGCCCACATCCCGTGCGAATAGATGTTCTGCTCATAAACAAGAGATTCTCCGGGAACTGAGTCGAGCGCATCGGTGTAAAGATAGTTTATGATCTCCCAGTTCACCAGATCGTGGGACGCCAAAAGAGAACCACCCGGGAAAAAATGCATGGTGGTCGAGAGGAGATAGTAGGTATCCCCGACTCTTATGATATCCGGATCCGGATAATCTTGTCTGATTATAGGGTTGATCGTAGTCATTTTATGTCCTTAAATCACCAGATTCTGTAATTTCCGCTGAGCGCAAGAAAAGCAAAGAAATACAGGCAGTTGTCGTAGTATCTGTATTTTCCTGTTCTTAACGGCATATTGTAGAAGGAGAGCACCCAGTCGCGGGTCGTTTCGTTGTCCGCGGCAAGCGATGCCTGGGCAACGGTTGCGGGAAGTCCTGTGGGGTGGTGCGCATATTTTGGGGGAACTATAGTCCCGTCGATCTCATAGATATGATATTCGTCTGCGCGGCGTGCACTGTCAAGGAAACGCTGGATGGCGTCGCAGGCTTTTATCTGTCCTTCGTCTTTTCCGAACCATTCATAGTCGAGAGCTATGTTTGCAACGGTGCGGTAGGAATCGGAGTAGAACCAGTCGTGCCTGTCGTTTGACCAGGGAAGAGGACGGCTCATGGGAGTACCGTCAAATTCCGCATATTCCGCGGAAAAACCTGTCTTTTCGTTACAGGCCTTTATCAGATACAGACGGCTCTGATGAGCAGCTTCTTTAAAGAAAGCGCGGTCTTCTTCGTTTGCGTAAAGAGCAAAGAGCTCGTAAAAATGCGGAAGGTGGTAGGAAGGATCGGTGAATCCTATGCCGGGAACGAAGAGGATGTAGTGGTTTTCGTTATTGAACATGGGCTGTCCGGGAATGGTGCTGCCTTTATGGATCATGGCGGACAGGATGTTTTTTGCTTCCGTGGAATAATCAAAGATCCCTTTGCCGTCGCCCCATCTGTGTGATGCGAATATCAGTGCGAGAGCAAAATATTCTTCGCCGTCGGGCGCGGGGCCGTTTGAATTCTTTTTTCCGTCTGTCTGGCAGGACCATGCGAAATATCCGGCGTTGAAGCCCTCGGACATGTACATGTAGGTCTTGGCCCATTTCCAGAGTCTGTCAAAGACATCCTTCATATCGAGCTGTACGGCCATCATCATGCCGTAGCTCATTCCTTCGGTGCGGACGTCGTTGTTTCCAGTGTCTTCGATATATGCCATGTTGGGAACGACTTCGTGATATACACGCTCGTCGTCACCGCCGAAAAAGAACGTGTCGCGGATCTCAAACAGTCTTTTTTGAACATCTTTTTCATTGATGCCGTATTCCGCAAAGACGTTTCTGTATTTTCCCGTTTCAAAAGCATTCATGATACTTAAGGTTCCTTTCCGTTTTATGGGCATGTCGTTTCTGATTGTAGCATAAGGCGGGCTCGTTATCTCTCCGTTTATTGCCAACAGCATTAACAATTATTGCTTAGTTGGAATGCGTGAACTTTGCTAAATATGAGCATAAAATGGCAATATCTCGTAGGCAAAAAAAGCCTTGTTGTGCTATAATCTGTTTAAAGTTATGCCGCCTGTCGCGGCATGCTCGGAGAATCACAAAAAACAGGGAGGAATGTTTTTTATGAAAAAGAAAACAGCTATTTTACTGGTAGCAGCAATGCTTTTGGGGCTTACGGCATGCGGAGAGGAGAAGCCTGTTGAACAGCAGCAGCCGCTTCCCACACCCGAACCCATCGTTCAGACGCAGAAGGTTACCGCAACACCTACGCCTGTTGTAACAAAGGACTGGAGCAAGAACATGGCACCTACGTTCACTCCTACACCTTCACCCACGATGACACCCGAAGAGATCGCAGCATGGGAGGCTGAACAGGCTGCGCTTGCTGCTAAGGCAAACAAGGTCAATGTAAAGATCGATCTTTCGACCAGAACGAGCGTTGACGGATCGGGACTTGGTACCGACGGTGACGACGGCTCCGTTACATGGACCGGAAACGATATGACAAAGAACCTTCTTTACTTCGGTGAGACACTTCCCGCAGGAAAGTATAAGGTTACGGTCAAGTATTCCTTTAACGGAACGGAAGACAACAAGGTCCGTTTCTACTTCTCGAATGAGAGCCAGGGCAACTTCTCAAGTGCTTCAAACACTTACGGCTTCATCGACTATGCTGAAGGCGACCAGGGTCAGGTAAAGACAGTCGTTCTCAACATGGAGTCTTCGGAAGATACCACAGCGTTCATGTTCGGCGGCGGATCTTATGGTGTCAGCCTTAACAACTTCACACTCTACAGTGTAAAGGTTCAGAAGGACAATGCGATCAAGATCGATATGTCCACAAGAGCAAGCGTTGACGGATCGGGACTTGGCACAGACGGCGAGAACGGTGCGGTTACATGGACCGGAAACGACATGACAAAGAATCTCCTTTTCTTCGGCGAGACACTTCCCGCAGGAAAGTACATCGTTACAGCAAACTATTCCTTCAACGGAACAGAGGATCAGAAGGTTCGTTTCTACTTCTCCGATGAGAGCCAGGGCAACTTCTCAAGCGCATCCAACACTTATGGTTACATTGAGTATGCGGAAGGCGATCAGGGTCAGGTAAAGACAGCCGTTATGAACATGGAGTCTTCGGGCGATACCACAGCATTCATGTTCGGCGGCGGTTCTTACGGCGTAAGCCTCAACAATTTCACTCTTTACAGTGTTTCTGTTGAGCCCGACGAGAGCATCACAATCGATATGTCCACAAGAACGAGCGTTGACGGATCCGGACTTGGTACAGACGGCGAGAACGGTGCGGTTACATGGACCGGAAACGATATGACAAAGAACCTCCTTTACTTCGGTGAGACACTTCCCGCAGGTTCTTATGCCGTAACTGTTGTTTACTCCTTCAACGGAACAGAGGACCAGAAGGTTCGTTTCTACTTCTCCGACGAGAGCCAGGGCAACTTCTCAAGTGCATCCAACACCTACGGCTACATTGAGTATGCAGAGGGTGACATGGGTCAGGTGAAGACCGTTGTTCTCAACATGGAGTCTTCAGGTGATACCACAGCATTCATGTTCGGCGGCGGCTCCTATGGTGTAAGCCTTAACAACTTCACTCTTTACAGCGTGAGCATCAAGCCCGAATAATAGTTCTTTCTTTCAAAGATTTTATATGCGGCAGCCGGCGCTGCCGCATTTTTTACAAAACGAGGTCAAAATGTCAAGAACTTTTAAAACAGCAAACATCATTCTGATACTGCTCACCGCGCTATTCCTTGCGGGATGCGGAAAGATTGAGCAGCAAAAGGACACAGGAAAGGTTGAAGAGGGCCCTGCGGTAAGCGTGACTGAAGCAGTTGAACCCACAGCTGTTCCCACCGAGGCGCCGAAAGCGACGGCCACACCTGCTTTTACGGCTACCCCTACACCCGTTCCGACACATGAGACAAAGGGACTTGCCGAGTATTACAAGGACTCTTTTCCTATAGGTGTCGCTGTTCCGAACGGCGTGATCAATAACAAGACGAAATACTGGGACAATATCCTTCACAACTACAACCAGATCACCTGCGAGAACGAGACCAAGCCCGATTCGGTGCTTTTCCAGTCGGCCAGCGCAAAGGGGCTTCCCGGCACATATCTTGAGGCCGCGATCCATTTTGACGGGTGCAAAAAGATCGTTGAATTCTGTGAAGAAAACGATATACAGATGCGCCTGCATACGCTTGTATGGCATTCGCAGACTCCCCGCTGGTTCTTTACAGAGGACTACACTCCGGGCGGCGCGCTCGTAAGCCGTGATGTCATGCTGAAGCGCATGGAAAACTACATAAAGGATGTGCTTGAATATTTTGACACAAATCATCCCGGGCTTATCTATGCTGTGGATGTTGTGAATGAATGCTTTGACAAGGGCGAAGGAGACACCGACGGAGTCAGGATGAGAGCGGGAGATAACGAAAATCTCTGGTACACCGTTGTGGGCGCCGACTATTATTACTGGGCATTCTATTTTGCAAGAAAATACGCACCCAACTATATGACGCTATATTACAATGACTACGGGATGACAGGAAAGTACGAGATGGTCATAAAGAACCTTCAGAAGGTGAAGGATGAAGGGCTTATCGATGGCATCGGTATGCAGAGCCACCTGTCCGTAAATGACAGGATCGCGACAAGCTTCATGCTCGCGCTCCGTTCCTTCTGCAATGCGGGGTATTGCGTTCAGCTCACTGAGCTTGACATTGGTGTCAGTGATACAACCGAAGCATCCTACAATCTCCAGGCGCGTAAATATAAGGTTTTGTTTAAGGAGTGTCAGGCTCTCATAGAAAAGGGCTATGATTTCAGAGGAATCACTCTCTGGGGTGTGGGAGACGGCAATACCTGGAGGAACAACGATTATCCGCTCCTTTTTGACAAGAACATGAAGCCGAAGCCGGCTTACTACGGGGCGCTTCAGGAGGATGGGATCCTTGCAATGGAGTAAACTTGCGTAATCATATGATTTATGCTATAGTATGTGATTGATCAGTTCGCCCGGCGGTCATTTGGTCGCCGGGCAATATTTTTGGATTCAGATTCCAAAAAACCACCTGCTATGCAGGTGTGTTCCCAGTGAGCTTTAGCTTTAAGATAAAAACCTCCTGAGGTATAATACGTGCAGGTTCGCCAACCGCACAAAAATACGAAGGAGGTTTTATCCTAAATGGACATGAATAGTTTAGCACATACTACGTGGGAATGTAAGTACCATATAGTATTTGCACCAAAGTATCGTCGAAAAGTTATTTATAAGCAGATCAGGGCAGACATAGGAAAAATATTGAGCGATCTTTGCAAAAGAAAAGGTATTGAAATAATTGCAGCTGAAGCATGCCCGGATCATGTGCATATGTTTGTAAGGATCCCACCAAAGTACAGTGTATCGGAAGTGATGGGATACTTAAAGGGAAAAAGTTCGCTGATGATATTTGAAAGACATGCAAATCTTAAGTACAAGTATGGAAATCGTCATTTCTGGTGCAGAGGATACTACGTAGACACAGTAGGAAAGAATGCAGCAAAGATTGAGGAGTATGTAAGGAATCAACTGAAAGAAGATGAGGAATACGATCAAATGTCATTAAAGGAATACATAGACCCGTTTACGGGTGAGCAGGTAGTAAACGGCAAATAAAAGAGGCTCTTTAGAGCCAGCCTGTGACCGCAGTGCGGAAGGCGACCTATTCGGAGCCTCTTTAGAGGCAAGCAGGGAACAGCGGCTTATAGCCGCAGAGCAAACCACCAGCTCAGCTGGTGGTTGTGATTTAAAGGTTTGTACCACCATGGTTTTATCATGCAACAACATCACAAAAAGCTTCGGAGAAAAATACGTCTTGAGGGACGTTTCTTTTCATGTGAACGATAATGAAAAGGCTGCTCTCATCGGAATAAACGGAGCCGGAAAATCCACTCTTTTCAAGATAATAGTAGGAGAGATGACAGCGGATTCGGGTGAAGTCATCATCGGAAAGGATGTTTCCTTCGGGTATCTGTCGCAAAACCAGGATCTTGAAAGCTGCAATACCATTTATGAGGAGCTGTTCAACACAAACGCTCATCTTTTGCGGCTCGAGGAAAAGATCGAAAGCCTTCACGGACAGATAGAAGCGGAGTCGGCATCACCTGACAGCGAAAGCTTAAAAAAACTCTATGACGAGTATGAGAAGACAAATTCGGAATATGAACGTCTTAACGGATACGCGTATAAGAGTGAGGTCACGGGGATACTCAAAGGACTTGGTTTTTCGGAAGACGAATTCGGAAAGAAGGTCAACACTCTTTCAGGTGGTCAGAAGACGCGAGTCGCGCTCGGAAAACTGCTTCTCATGAAGCCGGGGCTGATCCTTCTCGACGAGCCCACAAACCATCTGGATATGAATTCCATTGCCTGGCTTGAAGGGTTTCTTGCAAATTACAAGGGTGCGGTGCTCGTGATAGCGCATGACCGCTATTTCCTCGACAAAGTGGTCACAAAAGTGGTCGAGATAGAAAACGAGAGAGCCAGATGTTATCTCGGCAACTATACGGATTTCGCAAATAAAAAGGCTGAGGTGAGAAAGGCAGAGCTCAAGGCCTACCTCAACCAGCAAAGAGACATAAAGCATCAGGAAGCGGTAATTGAAAAGCTTCGCAGTTTTAACCGGGAGAAATCGATAAAACGCGCCGAATCCCGTGAAAAAATGCTGGACAAGATAGAAAGACTTGAGAAACCCGTAGAGATAAACGATGAGATGAAAATATCGTTTCACCCGGCGGAAGTCAGCGGAAACGATGTGCTCACCGTCACCGGTCTGTCAAAGAGCTACGGCGCGCAGCAGCTTTTCAGCGATATCTCGTTTGACATACGCCGCGGAGAAAGAGTCGCGATAATCGGCGATAACGGGACGGGAAAGACCACGATATTAAAGATCCTCAACGGACTTGTGGAGCCGGATGCGGGTGAGATAAAGCTCGGTGCCAAGGTCACGATAGGCTATTACGATCAGGAGCACCAGGTGCTGAATCCTGAAAATTCGCCTTTTGAAGAGATATCGGACGCTCATCCGCTGATGGACAATACCGAGATAAGAAATGTGCTCGCGGCCTTCCTTTTTACCGGAGAGGAGGTATTTACACCGATAAAGCTTCTTTCCGGAGGAGAGCACGGAAGAGTGTCCCTCGCTAAACTCATGCTGTCGAATGCAAACCTTCTGGTGCTCGATGAGCCGACGAACCATCTGGACATCACATCCAAAGAGCTCCTCGAGAATGCTCTGAATTCATACACGGGAACGGTGTTATATGTGTCTCATGACAGATATTTCATCAACAGGACAGCAACGAGGATACTTGATCTTACGTCAAAACAGCTTGTGCCTTATATCGGGAACTATGATTATTACGTAGCTCACAAGGACATAGTCGAAGCTGCGAAACTTCGCACAAATGAAGGGACGAAGAACGCTGCTGCTACAAACGTAACAGCAACTGCGCAGAGCGCGGGAAAGCAGGACTGGGCAGCACACAAGGAAGAACAGGCCCGTCTCAGAAAGATCCAGAACGAGATAAAGAAGATCGAGGAAGAGATAGCACGTCTTGAGGAAGAAGAAGCGGAAGTCGACAAGGAACTCGAGAACCCTGCTTATTTTACGGATCATGTGAAGCTTAACGAGCTCACAAAAAGGAAAAATGAGATAGGAGAGACCATTACCGGTCTTATGAACCGCTGGGAAGAAGCCCAGGAGGAGATGCAGGAGTAAAGGCTCCTGTTTTCTCTTACTCTCACACTTTACCAAATTGCATCGAAAAAGTATTCCTTATGACTTTGAGAAGTAAATATTATCGCCCGCAAGGTCGATTTTTACAAGCATTTATGCTAATATCAACACATATTTAAAAACACGGAGGATGTCACATGTTTGATTTTAATGAGATAGTTAAAGCCGATCCCGAGATCGCGGATGCCATAAGCCTTGAACTTGGAAGACAGCGCGACCACATCGAGCTCATAGCTTCCGAAAACTTCACAAGCCCTGCGGTCATGGCAGCGATGGGGAGCATTCTTACCAACAAATACGCGGAAGGCCTTCCCGGAAAAAGGTATTACGGCGGATGCCAGTTCGTGGACATGGTGGAGACTCTTGCGATAGAGCGCGTGAAGAAGCTTTTCGGCTGCACATGGGCAAACGTTCAGCCTCACTCTGGCGCGCAGGCAAACATGACGGTGTTCTTTTCACTCCTTCAGCCCGGAGACACATTCATGGGAATGAGCCTTGCGGACGGCGGACATCTTTCGCATGGAAGCCCGGTAAACTTTTCGGGAACCTATTTCAATGTTGTGCCTTACGGTGTTACCGATGACGGATATATCGATTACGATGAGGTCTTAAGACTTGCAAAGGAATCAAGACCCAAGCTCATCGTTGCCGGCGCTTCTGCTTATCCCAGAACGATAGATTTCAAGCGCTTCCGTGAGATCGCCGATGAAGTCGGCGCATTCCTCATGGTCGACATGGCTCACATTGCAGGCCTTGTTGCGGGTGGAGAGCATATGTCTCCCATCCCTTACGCTCATGTTACCACTTCCACAACACACAAGACCTTACGCGGACCCAGAGGCGGCATCATCCTTTCAAGCGAAGAGTTTGCCACCGAGCATAAGCTCAACAAGGCGGTTTTCCCCGGTATACAGGGCGGCCCTCTTGAGCATGTTATCGCAGGTAAGGCCATCTGCTTCAAGGAAGCGCTCGATCCTTCCTTTAAGACTTACGCAAAGGGCATCAAGGACAATGCCGCAGCACTTGCAAGCGGCCTCACGAAGCGCGGCTTTGACCTCGTTTCGGGCGGCACAGACAACCACCTCATGCTCGTAAATCTCATCAGCAAGGGCGTTACAGGTAAAGAGACCGAGCACCTTCTTGACGATGTGAACATCACCTGCAACAAGAACTCCATCCCCAAGGATCCCGCAAAGCCGGGCGTTACAAGCGGCATCAGACTTGGTTCCGCAGCAGTGACCACCCGCGGCTTTGATACGGCTGACATGGACAAGGTGGCGGAGGCCATCGCTCTTGCGGTGGATTCCAGAGGCGAAAAAGCAGAAGAAGTGAAGGCTCTGGTAAAGACTCTTACCGACAAGCACCCTCTCTATTGATTAAATGTTTGTAAACTAAGGCTTTTCGGGGCTTCCGGAGAGCCTTTTTCCTTGCGTACGGGTTCGTTTTATGGTATCATTATCTGACCGGAATATCCGGTGAAAATATAGAAAACGAGGCTTTTTATGGGTTTACATATGGTATTTTTGTTCAATATGCTGCATCTGCAGTTTGAAACGTTTGATGTGGTCACTCATCTTGAGTTTTTCCTGAGGATCGTCGTTGCGGGAATATGCGGCGCAATAGTAGGCGTCGAGCGAAGCAAGCGATTTAAGGAGGCCGGCATCAGAACACATGTCATCATCTGTGCTTCTGCGGCTCTCATGATGATAGTGTCAAAATACGGCTTTATCGATCTCGGAAGCGGCACCGGCGCTGTCCTCGGCGCAAAGGACGCTGATCCTGCGCGTATCGCGGCACAGGTCATAAGCGGCGTTTCGTTCATAGGTGCAGGCGTTATCTTTAAAAACAGCAATTCCATCAAAGGACTTACCACTGCTGCAGGCGTTTGGGCCACAGCGGGAATAGGACTCGCGGTCGGGAGCGGCATGTATATACTCGGTGTTTTCATGACGGGCTTCCTGTTCTTCATGCAGCTCGTGATGCACAAGTTTGCCATCGGCGGCGACGCTCTTTCCACTACTTACATCAAGTTTACGATAAAGCAGGACTCAGCCTTCAAGGAAAAGCTCGACAAACACATGAACGAGCAGAAGATCAGGGTTTCCGAGCACAATATTGAATATATGGCGGACGGCTATGTGTCATATTCCATGACCATCCGCACCAGGGACAATTCGTTTGCGGATTCCCTGCCTGAATTTATCTATTCCAATGCGGAAGTAAGATCCCTTTCCGTAAACAGTTCATCAACCGCCTGAGAGACAGAGGGAGTATGGAAAACAAGAACGGAAAACGTGGCGCGGTGATCGCATTTTTCGTGGTCATCGCTCTGATGATCTCGGGAATGATCGCATTTAACATACGGGATGCCCGGTTCGCGGAAAAGCTCAAAAGTCTGATCGACACGATCATGTCGGATACATGGCTCATCGCATCAGGCCTTCTTTTGGTACTTCTTGTAGTCGGACTCCTGTTTTTTGCGCTTAGGGGTTTTCCGCAGAAGGAGACCGAAAAAAAGGAGATCGACGAGGAGACGCTAAAGACAAAGGATCCGCTGACAGGCCTTGATAACAGGACATGCGCCGCAAAGACCATACACTACAGGATAGAGGACGTGAAGGGCCTCGAATCGGCGCTCATAATGTTCGATCTCGAGAGCATGAAGGCGGTGAACGAGACCTACGGTCACGATATAGGAGACCGCGTGATCCAAGGCTTTGCAAATCTTCTTACCGAATATTTCAATGAAAATTCTTATATCGCCCGTGTGGGAGGCGATGAGTTTGTAGTGTTCCTGTGGGACCTTGAGACGGAAGACAGACTCCACAGCATCATCGAGGACTTTTTCAAGATGATCATCGTGAAAACGGTGGACAATGTCCAGCTGAGATGCTATGCGGGTATCGCAAGGCTCACAAAGGAGACCACGACCTTCACCGATCTCGAAAGACGCGCGGACACGGCGTTAAACATCGCAAAGCGCGGCGCCAAGCAGCGTTTCGTCTTCTTTAAGGAATCATTCGCAAAAGAACTCCAAAGATCAAAAAGAAAAAATCTGGAACCCTTTACCGCTGAGGACATGACCGCCCTCATGAGGAAGGACAGCTTTGACACACGTGATGCTTTTATCTGGACGATGGAGAATCACAACATTGACATGCTTCCCGAACTCTTAATGAGAAACGGCGAGGGATTCCTTATGATCTCCGATGCGGAAACGCATGAGATACTTGAAGTACGCGCGGGGACAAAGGATGAGGACGCAAAACTCCTCGAACTTTTCATAGGGAAGAATTTCAACGAACTGTTTGCGAACGGGGCATCCGGTGACATCATGCTCACAAAGGAATCCTGCCCGCATAATTCTTTTGTTGTATCGAAAACGCACTCCGGAGCGCTCGACGCGGATTTCGTATTCCGTTCCACACTTTCGTTTGTGGATGACAGAGAGTGCTTTGTGCACACCTTCAAGCGCGTGGAGACCATCGATGACATGGCGGAAGAATACAGGGCGGCTTCGGCGTGCCAGAATATCGTCTCCGCATGCGCATGTCCTGATGTGAGCCCGCTTGACGATCCGAACGAATATTTTGAAAAAGAACTCAATGACATATGTCTTTTCTTTGGCGCGGAGCAGGGCTTTATCCTCCGCATGGCCGCGGATATGTCTGTCACGGGCTACAATATCAAGGACACCGCAGCACTTGAATTTAACAGGGATATCGCGGCTTACGCGAGAAATCACTGGACCGGCCGCCTTGTCGGAAATCCGCTCATTTTCCTTGAGATAACTCCGGAACTTGATATAGACCGGAGGATGAAAGATCTCTTTGTACGGGAAAATGTCAAAAATGTATGCCTGCTCCCGCTGTGGGACGGGAAAAACCTTTACGGCTACATCTGTCTTAAAAACATCACGAGGAATATGGGAGAAGTACCGATACTCTGCACCATAGGCGTGATGATAAAAGAGACCATGAAAGTCCTCTATGAGAAAGACAACGGCAGGAACCGCAGATATTACGACGAGATGACCGGATATCTGAATTTTGAGGGCTTCAAGCGCCAGATGGGAATGATCAACAGAAGACGTAATGACGTAAGGCTTGCGATCTGTTCCTTCGATGTCATCAGGTTTAAATACATCAACGAAGTGTTCGGATACGATGTCGGCGACATAGTGCTGAACAACGTTGCCGACATGTTCTCGAGAAATCTTGAAGAAGAGGAATTCATGTGCCGCGTGAGCGCCGACAAGTTCTGCGCGCTCCTTACCTACCACGACGATCACAAGCTCTATGAACGTATGAGAGCGTTTGTCGAGGCCGTTTCCGAATTTTTCAAGCTGAATTACGAAGGCAAGTTCATAGTGGAACTCGCGATGGGTATCTACAGGCTTCCGTCGGGCGCCAAGGAATCGGTGGATTCGATGCTAAACATGGCGGTCATCGCCAGAAAGCGCGCAAAGCAGGAGATAGGCACCAGAGTACGTTTTTACGACGAAGAGCTTTCAAATGCTGCAAAGCGTGAGATAAAGCTTGAGACAGAGATGGAAGAAGCCATAAAGAACAACGAGTTCAGAGTCTATCTCCAGCCTCAGGTACATATCGGTCCCGACAGCGAATCCGAAGCCACCGCCACCTACCGCGCCGAAGCGCTTTGCAGATGGATCAGGAACGGCAAGATGTATGCGACTCCCGGCGAGTTCATTCCACTGTTTGAACATGACGGCAGGATAACAAAGCTCGACATGTACATGATAGAAAACGTGTGCAACGTCATAAGGCGTTTCAGAGAGGTGGAGCACATCAATTCGTGCCTTGCCGTAAACGTCTCAAGAGCAACGCTCCTCCAGCCCGATTTTATCGACAGGTTTGAAGCACTGGCCGATGAATACGGCATCCTTCCGGGAGAACTCGAGATGGAGTTTACGGAAGGAACAGCTGCCACAGATTTCGACATGTTCAACGAGGTCATCGACAGACTTAAAAAACGCGGTGTCTGCTGCGCGATGGATGATTTCGGATCGGAATATTCAAGTCTTAGTGTTTTGCAGAATCTTTCTCTCGATGTCCTTAAACTCGACAAAAAGTTCTTTGAGACTGCGGTCGAGACAGGCACAAGACAGGACAGCATCGTGAGGGACACTATAACCATGGCAAAGAACCTCAACATGATGACCGTTGCCGAGGGCATAGAAGACGATGAACAGATAGAACAGCTGAAACGCGCATCCTGCGATTATATCCAGGGCTTTGCATATGCGCGTCCCATGCCTGTTCCTGAATATATCAACTGGGTAAAGAAAAGAGGGTAAAAAATGGAAGCTTACAAGTCGGAATTCATCAGATTCATGGTAGACTCTGATGTGCTCAAATTCGGAGATTTCACTCTGAAGAGCGGGAGAAAGTCACCGTTCTTCATGAATGCGGGAGCATATGTCACCGGAGCGCAGTTAAAAAAACTCGGTGAATATTATGCAAAAGCCATCCACGACAACTTCGGTGATGACTTTGATGTGCTTTTCGGACCCGCCTACAAAGGAATCCCGCTTTCCGTCGTCACTGCGGTGGCATATTCCGAGCTTTACGGAAAAGAAGTGCGCTATTCCTCAAACCGCAAGGAAGTGAAGGATCACGGCGATGTCGGGATATTCCTTGGCAGCAAGATTTGCCCCGGTGACAGAGTAGTGATGATCGAGGATGTGACAACGAGCGGGAAATCGATGGAGGAAACCGTGCCCATCGTACGCTCTGCAGGTGATGTGACTATCGTGGGTCTTATCGTGAGCCTCAACCGCAACGAAGTCGGACTTTCCGGAAAGATGGGAGCACTGCAGGAGATCACCGAAACCTATGGATTCCCTGCCGCGGCCATCGTTTCCATGGAGGACGTGACAGAAGAACTTTACAACAAAGAGATCGACGGACGCGTGCTGATCGACGACGAGATAAAGGGCAGGATCGAAAAGTATTATGAACAGTACGGTGTTCCGAAAAAGGCTTGACGAACTGAAAAATGAACTTATCGCAAAAAAGCTTCCGGATCTTTCCGGCGAGCTTTTTCTGCTGTTTAAAGAGACCGGAAACCGCATCGAATATGAAAGGGTCTATTTTGAGAGAAGGCGGTTCCTTGCGGTATATGGCCTCAGCGCCTGCTTTTTTGAAAAAGAAAAGGACAGTCCGGCGCGGGAAATGACTTTTTCGGAAGAAGACAGAATCAAACTCAACGAAGTCCTAAGGAACATCTTAAGTGAAGAAACATGGGCGCTTCCCGCGCATTGCAACCTTTCCGATCCCGACTGGCGGCATACGGTGGATCTTTTTGCGTGCGAGACTGCATCAGCGCTTGCGGTCATCTGTGACAGGGCTTCCGGTTTCCTTGATGAAGACGTGAAAAACGGCATAGTCTCGGAGATCGGAAAAAGAGTGATATGCCCTATGTTTTTGGAAGACCGGAAATTCGGTTTTGAGTGCGCGGCGCACAACTGGAACGCTGTATGCATGGGATCTGTGGGGATCGTTCTGCTTTTCATGGGAGAGCGGTTTTTGGATGAAGCATCGCTGAACGATGCTTTACAGCGTGTAAGGAAGTCTTTAAAGGTATACATAGACAAAGCTTTTTCTGATGACGGGGCAAGCCTTGAGGGACTTGGTTATTACAACTACGGGATGAGCTTTTTCGTGGCTTTTGCGAAGCGGCTTTATGAGAAGACAGGCGGGAAAGAGGATCTTTTTAACGACCTGAAGATCGAGCGGATCGCCGCATTCCCCTCAAAGATGTATTTTAAGAACGGGTCTTCCGTCAATTTTTCCGATGCCGCAACGGATGAAAAACTGCATCCCGGCATGATGAGGCATCTTTTCAAACACACCGAAAAGTGCTATGATATCCCGCATGATGCTTATTTTTCTTTTGATTCCGACAGCTGTTACAGATTTGTTTCGCTGTATGATGACGTAGAAAATGAGATATCCGAAGGCTTTGGAGACACAGAAGAGACGAAGCTTCCTGAAAGCCGCGTGGACTTTCTGGAAAAAGCGGAGTGGCTCATAGCGGAAAGTGAAAACTCCTGCGGACTTGCGATAAAAGGCGGATCCAACGACGAACCGCATAACCACAACGATGTGGGGCATTTCATCTACGTTGCCGGAAACAGGTTCATTTCAGCGGATCTCGGAGCGGGAGAGTATACCCGTGATTATTTCGGAGACGGGCGGTATGGCATCCTTTGCTGTTCATCTTTCGGACATTCGCTTCCTGTGATAGACGGACAGGGTCAGAAAGCGGGAAAAGAGCACAGGGCAGACAGCTTTTCCGTAGTGAGACAGGGTATTTCAGGCGGACAGGACGAAGAAACGGCAGAGATCGCGATCGACATGACATCCGCTTATGACATCCCTTATGTCACACGTGTCGCAAGAAATGTTACGTTTGGGCTTGAGAGTGGGAAACTCACCGTCACAGATACGGTGATCTCCGAAAGGGCTGTGGACGCAAAGACACGTATCATTTCATTCGGCGACATAAAAAAATTCCTGACCGTTACGGGAAAATGTGGCACAGATCCTTTACAGGGCGTTTTTGTAAAACAGGATGTTTTTTCGGACCATTTTGGAAACAAAAGGGACGTTAACATATATGAGATTGAGATGGAGGAAAGCAATGCAGATCTTAAAGAAAGAGATAACTGCGGGTTCGTATACCGCGCTTCTTACGTGTTACATCCATGACTATTACGATTCCTTTGACAAGGACAGAAAAAGACCGGCGATTCTTGTATGTCCGGGCGGCGCGTACCAGTACACATCCGAAAGAGAGGCAGAGCCTGTGGCTCTTAAGTTTTCCGGGATGGGTTACCAGACCTTTGTGCTCGACTATTCCTGTTCGCCCACAGGCGCGGAATATCCCACGGCGCTCACTCAGGCGCTTGCTTCGATAAAGTATATCCGGGAAAATGCCGAAGAATGGCATATCGACCCCCAAAAGATCACTGTCATGGGTTTTTCCGCAGGTGGTCATCTTGCGGCAAATGTTTCCGTGGATCATGAAAACGAGGCGGTCTTAAAGGCTTTGGGAGCTAAAAAGAATGAGTGCAGACCCGATGCCTGCGTGCTCTGTTACCCCGTGATCTCATCGGGAAAATGGGCGCATCGCGGCTCCATTGACAATCTCATGGGTTCCAAGAAGAGTGAGGAGCTTCAGGAGCATCTTTCACTTGAGAACAGAGTGAACGCGGACACTCCGCCCACTTTTCTGTGGCATACATGGGCCGACGGCAGCGTTCCTGTGCAAAACACTTTGCTTTATGCGCTGGCGCTTAAAGATAAAAATGTGACCGCCGAAGTCCACATCTTCCCGTTCGGAGGACACGGGCTGTCGCTTGCAAACGCGGAAACAAGCTATCCCGCAGGCATTGAGATACAGGATGACTGTACGATCTGGCCCGAGCTTGCGGACAGATTTTTAAGAGAAGTTACGGAGGAAAGATAAATGTGCGGAATAATCGGCTATTCGGGATATCTTGACGCGAAGCAGGTCCTCATAGACGGCCTGTCGGAGCTTGAATACAGAGGCTATGATTCGGCAGGCATTGCATGCTTTACCGATAACGGCATCGAAGTGGTAAAGGAAGTGGGAAAGGTTCAGATGCTGAGGAACCTTGTTCCCGCCGATCTTCAGTCATCATGCGGAATAGGTCATACCAGATGGGCAACGCACGGCGGTGTATCAAGAGACAATGCCCACCCGCATTCCTGCGGCATGGTAACGCTCATCCACAACGGTATCATCGAAAACTATCATGAGCTCACAGAGGAACTGAAAGCTACCGGAAGGACACCCAAGTCACAGACGGATACCGAAGTTGCTGCGATGCTCATAGATTCTTTCTATACAGGAGACCCCTACAAGGCAATATCCGAAGCAGCAAAACGTCTCACGGGAGCTTATGCTTTCTGCATAATGTTTGCGGATCAGAAGGACGTGATCTACTGCATACGTAAGGGAAGCCCCCTTGTAGCCTGCATGTCTGAAGAGGGCAGCGTTATAGCATCCGATATGGTGGCGCTCTTAAAGTATTCCAAGGAATATTTCGTGCTTCCTGAGATGCACATAGCAAAACTCACAAAGAATTCCATTACCGTTACGGATCTTTACGGCACTGTGATAAGCCCGACCATCCTTTCCGTAAACTGGGATATGTCGGCAGCGCAGAAGAATGGCTTCAAGCACTACATGTTAAAGGAGATCCATGAGCAGCCCGAGGCCATAAAGAGGACGATAGAGCCCAGGATCAGACACGGCGAATACCTGATCCCCGACTTTTCCGGCGACCAGATCCCCGACGAGCTTTTCTTAAACGCAAACAGGATCATCATCACGGCATGCGGCACAGCAATGCATGCGGGACTCATGGGACGTGTCCTTATCGAAAGGATGCTAAGGATCCCTGTGACCGTTGAAGTTGCGTCCGAATTCAGATATGAGGATCCAATCCTCGACGAAAAGACTCTCGTGATCGTTGTTTCACAGTCTGGAGAGACCGCGGACACTCTTGCGGCGCTCAGACTTTCAAGAGAAAGACACGCGAAGACGCTTGCCATCGTTAATGTAAAGGGAAGCTCCATCGCGAGGGAGTCCGACCATGTGCTTTATACACATGCCGGCCCCGAGATCGCCGTAGCGAGCACAAAGGCTTATACTGCACAGCTTTCCGCATTTTATCTCATTGCGGTGCGTTTCGCGCTTGCGGCAGGAAAGATAAGCGAAAAGGAAGCATCCGGCTTCATGACCGAGCTCCTTACGGTTCCCGAAAAGATCGGAGAGATACTTGAACACAAAGACGTGATCAAGGAACTCAGTAAGCGTCTCACACCCGCCCAGGACCTTTTCTTTATCGGAAGAAGCCTTGACTACGCGCTTTCCTGCGAGGG
>JAEENL010000022.1 GCA_016283775.1 Lachnospiraceae bacterium
ACATAAGCGCCCGAAGGCATAAGTTCCGATGCTGCGGCCTTATCCACATCAAAGCTCCACTTTCCGTGGCACACTCTGTCGATAGTGTCCTCGTCCACGCCAAGGATCTGGGCGGTCTTAAATACACAGTCTCCGCCGTCTGCCGCAGAGGGTTCGTTCACACCTATGAACGTGCCGCCCTTGTATACCCACTCGGTAACTGCGGAAACCACCGAAGGATCGAGCCATGCATCGCCGCCTGACCAAGCAGAGCCTTTCATTCCCGCATTTATCACCACATCGTACTTTGAAAGTTCACCACGCTTTACGTCCTCAAAGCTTAAGAACGATACGTCTGCGGGAAGTCCCGAAAGAGCCTCGTTCACATGGATGAGGTCATGCATATATGTCTCATGAAAATGTCCCGAGAGTGTCCATGAACGCAGTGATCCCCATGAATGGAGCACTGCCACTTTGGTGTCTATCGAGTAAGGCTTTCCCGAATTGTGCAGTTCCTTCAATGTCCTGAACTCATCCGAAATCTTTGCGATATATTCTACAAAATCAGGGAAAGGCTCAACAAGATGCAGATATCCTCCGAGACCGATACGGTCTATCTTTGCGCGAAGGAGCGCACGGCGTACATTTACCCAGTATTCCGCGGCATCCCTTGTGGGATCTCCGCCCTCCATGAAGGTCGGAAGTCCGCCGAGACCTACGGGGAAAAGATAAGGATGGAGCCTGAGCTCGTGAGTCTCTGCCTTTACTCCCGCGCAGAGTCTTACCTCAAATCCTGAGAATACACACTTTATTATACCATCAAAACCGAAACGTTCAAACTCTTTCTTGTAAGGTTCTACGCCCACCCAGCTGTCATCATAGAAAACGTAGGCTTTTTTGCCATACTCATGCACCAGATCGACGAGTTTTTTACCGAAATCGACAACGTGTCTGTTCACAAATTCCATCCAGTCGGCTTTTGCCTTATTTCCCGGAACGTGTGTCACGTGAAGCTTTCCGTTGTTGATAAAGTCCTCTGCGGTGAGGAAATATCCGGATTCCTTCGCAAATTCATCAAGTGCCAGATCGCTCACCGTGAAATCGTACGAAGCCCAGTCCGAATAGAGATTTCTGTTCCTCTCGCTTGCTCCCCAAATCCATACAAAATTGTAAAACATGGATGTGAAGCGCACAACGGTGGTCGAAGGATGAGACTCACACCAGTCTTTGAGCCAGTTGTAAAGATATTCCCTGGTCTCCGGCCAGATGGGATCGATCTGCATCAGATGTTCCTTGTCCCAGTTGTTTGTGGTGTGGTTGTACATGGAGATCTCTTCCCAGATCCTGTAGGCAAGAAAGCTCACCGTGTATTTATGCCAAGGCGTTATGTTTTTTACCGTAACGCTTCCGGATGCACCGTCAAATTCCCAGTTCTCACGCGCGACCAGTACGCCTGTCGTGCGGTCAAATACCTGCCAGTATTTCATCGCTCTTTCGGATGAGTTTATCCTGAACTGGTCCTTGAAAAAGCCGTCCATAAGCCCTATCGTGATGCTGGGCGATACGGCAACTGCCGGCTCTGTGCAGAGGAAAGTCTGCTGGAGCTTGTCGGGATTTTTCTTTGCCCATTCATTATGCTCACGTATGATGCAGATGGTAGAGTAAATTCCGTATCCCGACTGTGTTATCTCATCGGAAAGTTTGGTGCCGTCACTGTCACGGATGACATCGGCTCCCCATTTTTCTGCGAGTTCGAGTGTGAGTTTTTCGTAACCGGCTTCTCCCGGTAATGTAAAGCTTCCTTTTTGCATGATAACGCCTTCCTCAAACTTATCAAAGATTCAGAGCCCTGCACATATCGGCGGCCCTCTTTCTCGTAAGTGTATTTTTGATATCTTCGTTCTTATCTATGAGCTTCAGTGCCAGAGCGGCGCCCACGAGCTCGGTTGAATAATCCGAGCACTGCTTTTCAAGCGGATTGTCGACAATGGAGGGCAGTCCTTTTCTGCTCCTGTATGAATTCATGAGAAAACATACAAAATCCTCTGTCGTCACGTTTTCATCAGGTCTGAAGCGTCCGTCCTTCACCATGTCCTTCGGGATGATCGCATTCTGATATGCGCACTGCACGGCGCCTGCGTACCACTCATGTCCCACTATATCCTCATAAAGATCGTTAAAGACATTTGTGGGGAAGAAATGTGCAGTCTTTATCACCATGTCGAGAGCTTCGGCGCGCTTTAGCATATCATCCGGTCTTTCGAGATCCGAAAAGAGCTGATCGTTCCGGTTTTCAGGTATTTCACTGCTCCTGTACTTTTCGGGCACTTCCGGCACAACCGGTATCTCGTCCACTGTCCAGGGACTCGTGTTTTTCTTTACGAATCCTCCGAGCCTTGCATAGGGATTTGCGGTGGATTCCGTGTTGAGCTTCTTTATCTCGTCGGCAATGAAGCCTGCCATCTTGTAGGCTCCGTAGTCGTTCGTATGCGTGTAGTCCTTGGGAAAATAATATTTCTTTGAAGCCTCAAGGCCGTCTCTCAAGATCTCAGCCATACTGAACCCGTGAAGGTCGATCACGGGAACGCAGTATTTTGCGCCTATCTCAAGGCACGCGCGGGCATATTCGTCAAGAAGGTCATTGTAGCCCGATCCGTCAGCTTTCCATGTGTTTCTCGCAAGCGGTGTCACGATGATCGGATGCGCTCCCGAGCGATGGGCTTCACGGATATATTCTCCAAGCTTCTTCCAGTACCCTTCATATGCCTTAAGGTGCGGCAGTTTCTGGTCATTATGGGCAAACTGGAACATAATGTAATCGCCGGGTCTTATGTGTGACTGAATGACGGAATAGTGTCCCTCGGTCCTGAAGGATTCCGTGGTGAGTCCCGAATGTGCGTGATTTGAGACTGCGATATCCGTCGTAAAATGAACAGGAAGCATCTGTCCCCAGCCTGAATAGCTCGTTCCCGGAGCGTACGGGATGTCTGCGGACTGGTCGGTGACCGTGGAATCTCCGCAGATATAGAGCGTTGGACAGTTTACCTGCTTTATCTGCATCCCGGAAAGTGTCGAATGCGCTCCGAGTATCGTCACGTCGATGGTTCTCCGCTCATGTATCATGGTCCGTCCGCGGGGTATGATCTCGATCACGTTCTGCACAAAGCTTATGACATTAGGTTTTCCTGGAGTGAGCTCACCTTTGAAAACAAGCCTTCTTGTCGCTGCAAAGACCAGTACCTCTCCGGAACCGTAAAGTGTGAGTGTGATAAGATAATTTCCCACACGAGGCACCCGGAATCTGAAATACAGAGGGACCAGCCGCCCCGTTTCACAGCCTGTCCTTTTGCATACTTCCTCGGAATCCACATAACACCCGTTCTCGTCCTGCTTAACGCCTGTTATGTCTTCTGCCCCGAAATATGAAGGCACAGTGAAATTGTTGCATAGATCCGGCACGGTAAGGGCATCTTCGGACGGCATGTTTTTCTGCGTGACAAAGCCGTATCCTCTGTGCTCGTTGTAAAGATCGTCCGGGCCTGTGCATATGATCCCTTCGTCGTTATTCTTTTTAAAAACAAATCTTTCAGATAACATATGACGCCTTATCAAAGTGCTCCGTCTTTCGCGATGCTTGCGGAAATGAGCACCCTGTCAAAGAAAGCGAGTGCCAGTCCCTGTCCCCAGCCCTGTATCCAGTCTCTGGAGATGTTTCTGTAGCCGTCCCTGTCCTTCATTACGGCAGTACCGCCCGAAACATTGAGGACTCTTCCGTCTGCGCTCACGTTTTTCAGCATTCCCTTTATGGACTTATTCAGATATTTCGTATGAAGCGGATTTCCGCGGGATACCATTGCCGCAGCGATACCTGCCGATGCCGAGATCTCTTCGTAAGAATCGGGATCGTCAAGTATGGTCCTCCAGAGACCGTCTTCCGTCTGGAGCAGTTTTATTGCAGCAAGCTGTTCGTTGAGGGAGCCTGCGATGTCCATATATTTGGGATAGAGATAGCACTTAGGAAGAATGTTACCTACCTGTGACATGGTGAATGCAGCCCAGGCGTTTGCTCTTCCCCAGTAAAAACCGGACATGTGGTTTCCGGCGATGTTGTCCCAGCCGTGATAATAGAGTCCGGTGTCGGGATCCTGAAGATATTTTATATGCCAGTAATACTGGTTCAGCGCATCTTCGATCATGTCCTCGTCCTTAAGCTCCACGCCGACTCTCAGCAGGAAGAACGCAGCCATGAAAAGAGTGTCCGCCCAGCACTGTTCCGGGAAATCGTTGTTTGCGGAAACAGTGTGCTGAAGCACGTTGTCGCCGAATCTCAGCGCATCCTTACGGATATATTCGATCTTGCTCATTACAAGATCCCAGTATTTTTTGTCATTTGTCGCCTTATAAAGAGTGATGAGGCAGTGTCCCATCGCGCAGGCATTTACGGTCCATACCTTGGGAAGTCCGAGGCTTATGAGCTCGTCCACTCTGTCTTTAAGAAGATTCAGATATGTCTCATCCTTTGTTGTCTCGTATGCGTCGGCGATGCCATAGTATGCGACACCGCAAGGCCAGTCCCAGGTGAGATCCATCTTCATCGTCCTCTTTACGATCCTGTCGATGACATCCCTGATCTCATTTTCGTTCATTTCAAGATTCATAAAAAACTCCTTTCGCCGAAATCGGCATATGAGATATTGTTTGTTGTTACCTTGGATAAGACCGCAACAACGATTTACGGCCTTATCCAAAGTGCAGTCTCTTGACGGGGGTCGGAGACTGCAGATTGAGTATTTGCAATGCATCCAAAGTTGTTAAATTTGGATTTAAGTTTTAAAATGAATTACTTGAGCTTGGTGCAGAGTCCCTTATCGTAAGCTGCCTTTCTCTCATCTATGATTGCCTGGTAGCCCTGGCTGAGATACTTGGAGCTGAGATCTGTGTAAAGAGCGTCAAACTCACCGGGCTTGCACATGGTGAGCTTGTCTCTGTACTCTGTGTAGAGGCTGTACAGAGTCTGTGCATAGGTTGCTTCTGCGGAGATGGATGTGGCGAACATGCAGTCGTTGTTTGCATAGCCTGCCTGCCATACCTTAACCTTGCCGTAGTAGTTGTCGATGATCTGCTGTGTGAAATCCTGAGGAAGTCCCTTAGGAGAGTTCTGAGCGATGATCTGCTCGATGGTACCTGCGTTTCTTGCCTCGATGGTAACACACCAGTAGTCCTTGCTGTTGTTGAAGCCCTGAGTCTTGTCACCGGAGTAATCGGCTACGGAAACAGGAAGTCCGTCGGCACCCTTTGTATAGTGCTCGCCCTCAAATCCCCACTGGAATGTGAAGAGGTTCTCAGGCTGAGTGAGCCACTCCATATACATCATGGCAGCCTTGATCTGGTCGCCTGATGCCTGGCTGGAGAAGGAAACCATCATGCCGAACGGGTTGTCGGGACGGAATGCGTTTGTCGTGCCGCCTTCAGTGTCGGTCTCAAGACCTGTGCATACCTGAACCGCAAGCTTTCCGTCGGGATTGTTCTCGTAGAAAGCTGTTAGATCGGGCATATTTGCTGCGATGTAAGCGGAATAGAACATGGACTTTCCGTTTACGAAGTTTGCTGCTGCGTCGGTTGAGCTTGTAAGATAGTACTCAGGATCGATGAAACCTAAGTTGTACTGCTCGTTGACTCTCTTTAAGAGCGCCTTGTTTGCTGCTGATGAAAGAGCAGGTACGTTGTAATCACCGTACATAGCCCAGTCAAGCTCGTTCTGAGGATATGTTCTGTATGCGTAGTTCTGATCCACACCGGCGCCTGTTACCATGGAGCCGCCGAGAGGATGTGCGCAGAGACCCTTGTCAACGATCTTCTGGAGGCAATCCTTCTGCTCTGCCCAGGTTGTGGGCCACTTGTCATAACCTACAGCCTTTACCCAGTCTTCACGATACCATGTGACAAAAGTGTAGCCTGAGTTGGAATAAGGTCTCTCGGCAAGCGCGAAGTAGGTCTTTCCGTTCATCTTTGTAAACTTGATCTGGTCAAGATCCACCATTCTCTTGTAGTAGGTGGGAGCGATGTTTGCGAATACATCAAGATCGTACTCGGCAAGATATCCGTCCTCGGCCCACTGTGCCTGCTTGGGATAGTCATACTCCATAAGGATGGTGGGAAGCTTTCCTGCCGCAGCGAGAAGTGAATAGGATGTAAGAACGTCGGAACGTGTGATCGGCACAAAATTCACCTGAACATTGTATGTCTTTCCGAAATTCTCGTTGATCCACTTGGTCCAATAGTTGTTTGAAACATCCGGAACACCTTCTTTTCCTCTGTCATATACAGGGATATCGATGGTGACCTGATTTTTGAATGCCTTGTAGCCTGCGATGCCTGCTACATCGTTCTTTGTTACTTCCTTGCTGTCACTGCTCTTTCCGCCGCAGCCCGCAAGTACGGCAGCTGCCATGCAGAAGCAGAGAACTGTTGCAAGTGTCTTTTTGAAAAAGCCCTTTCTCATAAAAACCTCCTTGTAAAATTATATAGAACCCTCCCCGTAAGGGTCTCTGCACTTCTTCAGCCTTTTACGGCTCCTATCATTACTCCCTTTACAAAGTATTTCTGAACGAAAGGATATATCAGGATGATCGGTATGGTGGCAAACATTACCGCTGCTGCCTCAGTGACCTCCGGCGTCGTTGTTACCGCGGACGCTTCGGACATCGAGATCGACGCAGCTTCGTTTGCCGTCGCCACCATGAGGTAAAGCTTGTACTGTATCATCTTGAGGCGGCTTGATGAAATATAGTACATGTTGTCGGAATATGCGTTCCAGCGTCCCACCGCATAAAACAGCGAGAGTGTCGCTATTATCGGCTTTGAGAGCGGTATCACTATCCTGCCAAGTATCTGAAAATTGGTCGCACCGTCAAGGAATGCCGATTCTTCAAGCGAATCCGGAATGTTTGCCTGGAAAAAGCTCTTCATGATCAGCATGTTGTAAGGCGAATAGATCAGCGGAAGGATCAGCACCCACATGTTGTCATAAAGCCCCAGATCCCTGATAAGGAGATATGTGGGAATGAGTCCCGCTCCGAAATACATGGGGATCATGAGCAAAAATGCTATCCATACGCGTCCCTTGAGCCTCTTTTTTGAAAGAGGATAAGCCGCGCAGGTGCAGGCAACCATGCCGAGCACCGTAAACAGCGCCGTGACGAGCACGCTGTACCACATGCTGTGCGTGAGACTGCCATCCCTGAAGATGGATTTGTATGCGTCGAGCGTGAAGCCCTTCGGCCAGAAATATACCTTCTGGGCGATAACGTAGGAGTTGCCCGAGATCGATTTTGAGCCTACATGCAGAAAAGGCATTATGCAGGTGAGGCAGAGAAGCGTGATGATTATCATCATCACCGCGTCGCTCACTCTGAACTTGTTTATTGCTCTGCTGCCCTCGGAGGCCTGGTTTTCAAATGACTGTTTATCTCTTTTCGTCATAATGGTGCCTCCCTATAATAACCCTTCTTCACCAAGCCACTTTGCTATCCTGTCGGCAAGTAAGACAAGGAGCACGCCTATCAGTGACTGGAAAAGGTTTACGGCAGTCGACATGGAAAACTGAGTGTTTCCCAGACCTTTTTCGTAGATATAGATGGCCAGCTGGTACTGGAAATCCTTTACCTGCGAGTTTCCGAATATCTTTAATCTTTCAAAGTTGCTGCCCATGATGCGTCCGAGAGACATGATCATGAGAGTCACTATGGTCCCTCTTATGCCGGGGAGCGTGATGTGCCACATCCTCTTCCAGCGGCCCGCGCCGTCGATCATCGCGGCCTCGTAGAGTTCACCGTTGATACCTGTTATTGCGGCAAGGTATATGATGGTGCCCCAGCCCATGCCCTGCCATACACCGATCAGAAGATAAGTAACGGCCCAATGCCATTTTTCGGTGAGGAACGGTATGCCGCTCTCGATAAGACCGGCGTTTTTGAGGATAACGTTTACAATGCCGGACGAGGGCTTGAAAAGCGCATAAGCCACGGATCCGATTATTACCCACGAAAGGAAATGAGGAAGGTACAGGATGGTCTGAGTGACTTTCTTGAACCTCGGATATCTGAGTTCGTTGAGCATCAGTGCAAGGATTATCGGCATGGGAAAACCGATCAGGAAATCCAGCAGGTTGAATACTACAGAGCTTTTTATGGCTCTGTGGAAATCCGCATCGGAAAAGATGCGTCTGAAAGTTTCCCATCCTACCCATTTGCTGCCTTCATAGCCTTTTACGGGATTGTAATCCATAAAGACCATTCTGAGTCCCGGATATGCAGCATAGTTGAATATCGCAACAAGAACGATCGGAACGACCAGAAGAAGATAGAGCTGCCAGTCACGTTTAAGTGCTTTTTTCAGTTCTCTCTTGCCGCTCCGTTTAAGGGCGTCGGCGTTTGCCACTGCCGTCTGCCCTGCTTTTTTGTCAGGCATAAGTTGTCCCCCCTTCTCTATTCTAGATTTTATTGCATTTATGAAATTATTTCACATCATACGCCCAAAAATACATTGCATTTTCGACCACTTATGATATGATTTAGGCATTATGTGATACTTTTTAGGCAATAAATGATAAATCATGCCAGCGGAGGGAGTATGTCAAAGCCGAAAGCAACCGTTGTAGATTACAGAAATTATTACCTTCCATACGATTTTCCCGTCCTTCTTCTTTCGGGCGATTACTGGCGCATATCCAACAAAAGGAGTGCCTCGCTTCATTTTCACAACTGCCTCGAGATCGGAATATGTCACTCCGACTCAGGCTACATGGCCTTCAGCGGGACAAAAGAGCCGCTTTACTTTAAGGCAGGCGACGTGACCTGTATCCCTCAGAACATCCCGCACACGACCTGGTCCTCTCCCGGCACCGAAAGCCATTGGTCCTACATTTTCATAAACCCCGACGAATTCATGCGTCTCATGAAACCGGGGCTCAGTGCGCGGACTTACGACCTTTCCATTTCAGGTTTCAAAGACTACAAATACATCCTTCCTAAGGATGAATATCCCGAGGTCTACACTCTTGTGATGGCCGTGATAAAGGAGCTTGAAGAAAAAAAGGCTCACTATCACACCAGTTCCTCAGGGCTCCTCACCTCGCTCATAGTGCAGCTCTACCGCATCCAGAGCGCGGGAGGCGAGCTCCGCACTTCCTCGGACAATCCGCCCGAAAATGCAATGGTCCTTTCTCCGGTCCTTGACTATATCGAAACAAACTACGCGGATGACATCGATATAGACTATCTTGCTGAGATATGCCGCCTGAGCCCATCCCATTTCAGGCGTCTTTTCCACGAGATAATGGGGACAAACCCGCTAGACTTCGTAAACACGACCCGCATAAACAAGGCCTGCGCGCTTTTAAGGAGCACCGAGGATTCCATACTTGACATTTCGGAAGCCGTGGGCTTCCGCTCCGTATCAAGCTTTAACAGGCATTTTGCGGATCTCATGAAGACCTCTCCGCGTGATTACAGAAAAGAAACCCTGCAGTTCAAGGAAAACGCCGAAAAAATGACGATCCGCGAATACAAGGGATGGATGTTCCCCGAAAAATGATCCTTTAAAATCTAACAGGATTGTTTCAATACTAAAAAAACAGAAAAGAATCATCAAAAACGGTTGCCAAGTGCCGTTTTTTAGGATAATATGCATACACCATTATAAGGCTTAATATTTCCTTTTTTGTGGCGGGGTGAGACAGTTGGAAGACTTTAATGTGGAACTTGCGGGGATCCCCGTCAGGATACAGTGCGGATACAGTTCGAACAGAGACTTTTTTAAAGGCTATGAGACAGACAAAGAGCCGTTTTTCACTGTTGCTCCGTCCGCCGGCGATATAGAGGATATCAGAGAGCGTTTTAAGAAACTTGACGAAGCCGAAGGCACACCCGTAAGGTCATTGTCCGAAAGTTTCCTTGAAAACAACGCGATCCATGTTCTTCTTGCGGAAAAGCTCACGGAATATGACATTTTGCAGATCCACGGCTCCGCTCTTTCAATGAACGGCGAAGGCATCATATTCACTGCAAAGAGCGGCACCGGAAAAAGCACGCATGCAAGGCTCTGGAGAGAACTCTTCGGCTCCAAAGTCCTGATGATAAACGATGACAAGCCGATGGTAAATGTCCGTGACATGACCGTTTGCGGCACACCCTGGGACGGGAAGCACCATCTCAGCACCAACACGGCCGTTCCCTTAAGAGCGATCGTAAAACTTGAACGTGATGAAAAAAACAGCATCACACCATTAAAAAACAGGGACGCCATAGCGCTCCTGATGAGCCAGGCCTATACTTCCAAGGACCCGAATGTGTTTGCGCGCATTATGGACATGGAAGCAAAGCTTGTTGAAACACTTGATTTTTACCTTCTCAAATGCAACATGGAACCCGCGGCCGCAAAAATGGCGTGGGAAGAGATCATAGGGCCAAGGGATGCATTTGAGTATATCGATACACTGAAAAAACGTACAAGGCACGGAAACTCCCGCTATGACAAAGTAATGGAATTTCTCAATGCCAAGGCCAGACGTATGGGAATCCCCATGTTCGGGCAGTTTGAACTCACACCGCTCTGCAACCTTGATTGCAGGATGTGTTATGTTCACCTTCATCCCGATCAGATGAACGGTGCTTCTCTCCTTCCCGTAGAAACCTGGAAAGACCTTATCAGACAGGCTTTCGACAAAGGAATGATCGAAGCGACCCTTACCGGTGGTGAATGTCTCACCTACCCGGGATTTGAAGAGTTATATCTTTACATGCAAAGTCTGGGCCTTCAGGTCACAGTTATGACCAACGGAGTCTTGCTTGATGAAAAACGGATGAAGTTCTTTAAAGAACATCCTCCCGCCCTCTTTCAGGTCACTCTGTACGGCAGCAATGAAGATGCCTATGAGCGCGTCACAGGGAGCCGCGTGTTTGGCAAAGTACTCGATAATCTCCGGAGAGTAAAAGAAGCCGGAATCGACTTGTATATATCAATCACGCCGAATTCCTATCTTGGAGAAGACGTTTTTGAGACCATAAAGATTGCCAGGGATCTCACAAAACACCTCATCATCAGTTCCTCTCTCTTTGCCCCCAAAGGCGAAGAATGGCGGCTTAATGGATGTGATGTTTACAACCGTGACTATTACGCAAGGATCTTCAGATTTGACAATGAACTTCGCGGGATAGACCTCATGGAATGTCCCGAGGATTCACTCCCCGCTCCCGGGGGGCCGGACCACTCCTGTTCCGATTGCGGGCTTGAGTGCGGAGGAGGTCGCTCCAGTTTTGTTGTTAATTGGAAAGGTGAGCTTCGTATCTGCAACAAACTTGATACTTTAGCCTATCCTCTCAGTGTGGGTTTTGAAAAAGCATGGACTGAAATAAACAATGTCGCAAACAACTGGCTTCGCGTTCCCGAGTGTAAAGGATGTCCATATAAGAACGTATGCGACACATGTGCGGCAACGCTCATGCAATATGCCCCAACGGGACAGCAGCCGACAGAGCACTGCAAAAACACCAGATATATGGTGAGCCGCGGAGTTTATCCCCCGCCGGAATGTTAACCTGGTTAAGACGTCTGCCTATAAGTGAAGACGATTAACACATAGATGCAATATTTTTTATAGGAGGTACAATATGACAACACAGAAGAAACCCTACATTACCCCCAAGGTAGAAAAACTCGAGTTTGCTGCAACCGAAGAGATCCTTACTTCCGGTTTTGATGATTCAATCTTCGATCCTGTAGATGACGACCAGGGCAGCAGCGGCGGTGATAAAGGCAGAGGCAGAGGCCATGGCGGCGGATGCGACCATATTCCCGAACACTCTAATGCGCGCACTTTCAGCAATGGCAGGAACAGTAATTGCTAATAAGCACACGGAGGCTTCATATTGAAGGCAAAAAAAGACTTTATCCTGAGAAACGTTGCGGGCGAGTACATGCTCGTTCCCACGGGCGATGAGATAAAAAGCTTTAACGGCACTCTGATGCTTAACGAACAGGCTGCATTTGTCTGGGAAAAGCTTCAATCCTCAATATCTCGAAAGGTACTCCTGGATGACATCCTTAACGAGTACGACACGGACGAAAAGACCGCAGCGCAGGATCTCGATGATCTTCTGACAAGATTTCTTGACCTTGGGATCATTGAAAAATGACTAAAAAACAAGTACCGAAGGGGTTTCCCGGGTACTTGTTTTTTTGTTTTATTCCCTCTTCGCTTCTTTATGTTTTTTAAGGAATCTCACATATTCATCACGCGGCAGAGGTTTTGAGTAAAAATATCCCTGAATGTAGTCGCATCCGATATTTTTCAGCTTCATAACCTGCTCTTTTGTCTCAACGCCCTCGCATACCACTTCAAGCCCGATGCCGTGCATCATGCGCACGGTGTTTTCAACGACGCTCATGCTCCGCTCGTCTCCTATCGTATCGATCACGGACTTGTCGATCTTTACAAGCTTGAGCGGCATCTTGAGGAGTCTTGCCACATTTGAAAAACCGGTCCCGTAGTCATCAAGCGCAAATGAGTATCCCATTTCCACAAGCCTTCCCATGTTTTCCATGAACGCCTCGGGATTTACGGCATTTACAGACTCGGTGATCTCGAGATTGACCATTTCGGGCGGCACTTCATACTTTTTCCCAAGCCCGGTGATATAGTCCGCAAGCCCGATATGTGTGCACTGATGCACCGAAAGGTTGATCTCCACATATCTTACGCCCAGGTCTTCCTGCCTTATGCTGCTCAAAAACTCATGCACCGACTCGAGCACAAAATCCCCTATCGGCTTTATCAGGCCGCAGTTTTCCGCTTCCCTGATAAACAGAGCCGGAGGAACAAAGCCGTATTTCGGATCGTTCAGCCTTATCAGCGCCTCCGCTGTCGCAAATGTATCGCTCCTTAGATCGTAGATCGGCTGATAGTACATCTCAAAATTATTGTCATTAAGCGCTCTGTTGATGATGGAATTTATATGATTTCGCAGCTTAAATGAACTGTTGCTTTCAAAATCCTTCTGCTCTATGCATTCCTGCTGCAAAGGAATGAACGACGGGAATCTCACCGTAAATCCCATCATGCTCTCCGCATGCCTTATATCCACAAGGAAACGCACAACGGCATATTTGAACTGCATTATCGACGCAAGACAAAGCTCGTCTTTTCTTAGTTCCTCAAATTTATCAAGCAGAAATCTCATGAGCGGCCCTTCATCGTAAGCCATATCGTCAAAAGCGATACAGACGCACCCCACAGGGCCGTAGAACAGCGTATAGACTTCCTTTTTATTTTTAAGG
>JAEENL010000023.1 GCA_016283775.1 Lachnospiraceae bacterium
AGCACGTTTTTTCCTTCTTTTCGCCTTCTGGGAAATGATGCTTTCTTCTCACGTCGCTTACCTCCATCTTTTGTTTATTTTCGCTTTGCAGCGAAGTTTTTTGATGCATCGGCGGCGGTTTTGCCGCCGGCGCTATTTTTCATTGTGTCATGCGTTTTTCTTGTTATTGCGTATCTCATATCCGATTCTTTTTCCCGCAACACCGTTCAAACGGCTGAACGAATCTCCGGAATTGATCTTCTTAAGGAAAAACCCGATGGAGTCCAGTCTCGTACACATCTCATTATCATCAGTCTCCGACAGCGGCTCCGCCTCATCGAAATACCTCTTCAGGAAAGCATCGTAATCATTCCCGAAGATTCGCGGATCGGCAAGGCGATAGATCCAGAACCAATCTCTCGGGTCTTCACACTTTCGTCCGGGTGCAATGATCAATTTGAAAAATGCTTTCCTACCGATTCGGCATACCTGTTCATTCCGCACAGGATCAATATACTTTCGTGCATGATCGACGATCATCAGGTCCCATTCCCTGTTGAGCTGTTTTCCCAGCTCTTCCAAACGGTTCTCATCCGCAAAGACGATCCTAAGCTCTTCACTCTGCTCATTATCATCGAGTTCATCAGCCGTCGTGAAGGTCACTCTGCCGAATAATTCCGCAATGCTCTCTGTTTGGCGAACCCATGCATCGTAGTCTTCCGGATCCGTAACGATAAGCACATCCCTTCCGTCTGCTTCAGAAACTGCGGCGATAATCGCTTCCGCCTGCAGAATTCTGTTGATTTCGCTTGTCGATGCCCAGACTTGTCCTCTTGTAATGATCTCGCCTGTTCCAAGGCCAAAGCCTTGGCATGTTTCCGCAAATACCGAACTGTACATTCCGGCTGTCTCCATCATGAAGGGCGTACACTTCGGGATGGATATAAAACCATCTGCCAGTGGGCAGTCATGACACGGATGGGAACGCTTATCCATTTCGAACCAAACAGATGTGCAAGGATCCATAATGTCCCATCTCTTTTTTCGTTCATACGGGATTTCCCGTCCGGGATCGGTGTAATCTATTTTTATAAACCTGTCCCTGCGTTTACAGGCTGCGCTTAGCACTTGTCGATAGACTTCACATTCGCGGTATTTTGCATTTTTAACGCTCATTTTTATCTCCTCGTATAATAAGATTTCATTATTTCAATGTAACAGGCTTGATGTTCCTATGCCCCGACGGCGGTTTAGCCGCCGAGGCGTTTTTCATTTTTACATTTGTGCGAGAAGGATCTTTTTCAGTTTTGCATCACCGAGCTTCTCCCTCGCCATTCTCACAATGATTTCGATCGATTCCCTTTTGTCTTCCGGTTGATTACCGAAGGTGATGACCCGATCGACTTCGACTTTCAGCGCCTCATTGTCCAGTTTCAGATAATTCGTCGCAAGGGTTGAACTGCCTACGACATGGCCTACAAGCTTCTGGGCGTCGCGTTCTTTAACACCGTTGCTGTAGAGGCGCGTCATATAGGTGGATCTCCCTGTGCCGACGGTTCGTCTTGGCATATCCATGTGATCCAGCAGCTTATCCAGACGGTTCTGCCAGCAGGTCCTCGATACTGCCGCAAACTGGTTTACCGGGAAAAGGAATGCTTTTGCGATATCCATGACTTCTTCCGGAATCACGACTTCCCTGTTTCTTCCGGTTTTGGTCTTAACGCCGATTCCTATAATCAAGCCTTTTCCCCAGTCGATGCTGGTGCCCGGCTTGCCGACGTTCTCGAGCTCCATCGGACGGACGCCCATACCTGCGCAAAGAATCACACCGGCACAAGCCATCTTCTCTTCTACCGAAAGACTGCTGTTCTCTCGATAAAACTCCTCATACAGTTTCTTGACTTCATCCCACTCGAAGTTCGGTTTGTCGTAGTGCGGTTCGGGCGGGAGTTTGATCTTCCTTGCAAGATTCTCTCTGCAAACGCCTTCGCGAATCGCACACTCACCGAGTCCGGAAAGCAGATTCTTCAATTTCTTCATCGCGTCGTAGGTAT
>JAEENL010000002.1 GCA_016283775.1 Lachnospiraceae bacterium
AGGCCTTTGTTCCAGATCTCTTTTAAAGCCCACCACTCGGACTCGATGTAGTCGTCGTCATAGGTTACATAAGGGGGTTCCATGTCGGCCCAGAAGCCTACAAGTCCGGAGAAATCCTCCCACATTCCCTTGTATTTCCATACGGATTCCTTGCACTTTTTGATGAAAGGCTCCATGCCGTACTGCTCGATCTGGTCCTTGCCGTTCAGTCCGAGAAGCTTTTCCACTTCGAGCTCTACCGGAAGTCCGTGAGTATCCCAGCCGGCTTTTCTGGGCACCATATAGCCCTTCATGGTACGGTATCTGGGGATCATGTCCTTGATGACTCTGGTGAGTACGTGTCCGATGTGCGGCTTGCCGTTCGCTGTCGGCGGTCCGTCATAGAAAGTATAGGTCTCGCCCTGCTTGCGGGATTCTATGCTCTTTTCAAAGATCTTGTTTTCCTGCCAGAAAGAAAGCACTTCCTTTTCTCTCTCGACAAAATTCATGTTGGTGTCTACTTTGTTGTACATGTGTCATTCTCCTTCTTGGAGTCTTTTTTATTGAATACGAAATCAAACGCGCCGCGGCGGACGTCTTTTCTTTTGTTCTTGCGGTCGCAGAGGACCTCGGCGATCCTGTCGGCGATACGCTGCTTTACCATCTCGGCTATCTCCTGAGTGCGCATTCCCTCATATTCCTCATAGTAAATGGGAGGAAGGAAGTGTACCTCGGTCCTGATGATGCCTATGCGGATGCCTTCAAATGCTTTGTAGGAATCCACAAGCGCCACCGGAACGATGGGTGTTTTTGATTTGAGCGAAGCCTTGAAACATCCGGGCTTGAATTCCTGCAAATTGTTGTGATTGTGATTGTAGCCGCCTTCCGGGAAGATAAGGAAAGGCTTTCCTGCGGCAGCTTCTTCTGCCATCTCGTTGATGATCTTGATGCCGCTCCTCGGATCATTGAGCACCAGGCGTTTTCCGTCGCAGATGTCTATGATCTGGCGGGTGAGCGGGACATAGGATTTTGCCTCATCCATAACGATGGAGAGAAGTCTCTGCTGTGCCTGGAAAATGCCGAGCGCATCCCATTTTCCCTGATGGTTCGAATACATGATGTAGCCGCCCTCGGGCGGGATGTTTTCGGATCCGAAGACCTTTGTGACAACGCCTATCGATATCCTGATAAGGCGTATGACCTTTTTGATGGCCTTGATCTTTTGTTCCTCTGTGTATTTGTCTTTGTTCCTTGCTATCTTTTCGAGGTTTGACAAAATGTGGGGGATCCTTATGAGGTTGATAAAGATCGCCCAATAAAATCTGTACATATCTCCTCCGCAGCGCAGCTGCGGAGAGCCCCGCGGCTTTGAGCGCTATCATTGAAATGCCGGAGGCATTTCGATCCAAAATTCCTCCGTTATAATCGAAAATTTTATCACAAATCAAGTGTAATATACAACATAAATTTTTTATGGCCTTGTTTTGTTTGATTTCCCATTTAAAAAGTGTTATAGTGTACAATGATTTTTTGTGTTCATTTTTAAGGGGAGAATAAAATGGCCATAACAAAGGAAAATCTCACGCTTCTGACCGATTTCTACGAGATCACGATGATGCAGGGGTATTTCAGGAACAAAAAGAACAATGACATCGTGGTATTTGACGCTTTTTACCGCGAAAATCCCTGTCAGGGCGGCTATGCTGTCTGCGCGGGGCTTGAACAGGTCATAGATTATATAAAAGGTCTCAGCTTCAGCGGTGAAGACATTGAGTATCTCCGCGCGCAGAAATGCTTTGATGAGGAGTTTTTGTCCTATCTTTCGACATTCCGCTTTTCCGGAGATATCTATGCCATACCCGAGGGCTCCGTGGTGTTCCCTCGTGAGCCGCTCGTAAAGGTGGTCGCTCCGATCATGGAAGCCCAGCTTGTGGAGACCGCAATACTCACGCTGATAAACCACCAGAGCCTCATCGCCACAAAGGCCGCAAGAGTGTGCCTTGCCGCAAAGGGCGATCCGGTAATGGAATTCGGACTTCGCCGCGCGCAGGGTCCCGATGCGGGCACACTCGGCGCCAGGGCCGCAGTCATCGCAGGCTGCGCGGGAACGAGCAACGTCCTTTCCGCAAAGCTTTTTGACATTCCGGCTCTCGGAACTCATGCCCACAGCTGGATCATGAGTTTTGATTCTGAGCTTGAAGCATTTGAAAAATATGCGGAATGTTTCCCGGACAATGTCACACTTCTTGTGGACACCTACGACACGCTCCGCTCCGGTGTTCCGAACGCTATAAAGGTCTTTGAAAAGCTCCGCGCCGATGGGAAGCTTCCTGTGAGATACGGCATAAGGCTCGATTCCGGAGACCTTGCCTATCTTTCAAAAAAAGCCAGAAAAATGCTCGACGCGGCAGGCTTTACCAGTGCCGGCATCTGCGTTTCGGGCGACCTTGACGAATATCTCATAGAATCGCTAAAGAGCCAGGGCTGCGCCGTAAATTCCTGGGGTGTGGGCACAAACCTCATCACCTCCAAGGACTGGCCCGCTTTCGGCGGAGTATACAAGCTTGCCGCCATCAAAAAAGACGGGAAGTTCATTCCCCGCATAAAGCTCTCGGAAAATCCGGTAAAGATCACAAATCCCGGGAACAAGACAGTATTCAGGCTTTATGACAAGGAGACGGGAAAGATCCGCGCGGATCTTATCGCCTTTGCGGACGAAAAGATAGATGAAACAAAGGATCTTCGCATTTTCGATCCCAATGCCACATGGAAACACACCACTCTCGAAGCCGGCACCTACAGCGTCCGCGAGATGCTCGTTCCGGTATTTCTGAACGGAAAATGTGTATACGAGACTCCGGCGGTAATGGACATCAGGCGCTATTGCGCTTCGGAACTCGATACCCTCTGGGACGAGACAAAGCGCTTTGTTAACCCGCACGAGGTCTATGTGGATCTTTCGGACCGCCTCTATGAGTGCAAGCAAAAGCTTCTCTCGGAGTACAACAAGTAACAAAGCGGCTTGGGCCTTGCCCACAACCGAAAAGGAAGATAAATAAATGATCATCAGTTCAAAATTTAAAGCTATCATCACCTTGATCCTGCTCATAGCGTCAGCGTTCGCGTTTGCGGGATGCGAAGGGTTCTTTGCGTCACCGCAGGAACTTTTCACCGACGGCACGCCCACGCCCGTTCCCAAGGCAACGGATGTGATCCCGACAGTAGTCACGGTGACAAACACAAGTGAAGCAACTCCCACCGCGGAGGTAAAACCCACGGAAGGCGGAGTCCCGTCTGTAACCGACACGCCGACACCTGTTCCCACGGACACTCCCGTGCCAACAGCCACTCCTACCCCCATTCCCACCGTTGAAGCACATCCTGCGGAAGTGAACACGGATTACCAGAACAGTTACACCTTCATCGTTGACCGTGCTTATCCGCTTCCTTCGACATATGAGCCCGATGACCTCGTGCCGCTTTCGGAATGTGCTCTCGACTATGACAGTCTGACAGATCCCAAGCACAAAATGCGAAAGGTCGCGGCAGAAGCACTCACCGAGATGTTCAACGCGGCAAAAGAGGAGGATATCCATCTTGTCGCAGTTTCAGGCTATCGCTCCTTTGAGCGCCAGTACACCATTTACGGACACTGCCTCATGGTCTATTCGCTGAAGCATACGAACCGCTATTCCGCGGTGCCCGGTTCAAGCGAACACCAGACAGGACTTGCGATGGACCTCTCCTGTGAATCCGCGCACAACGATCTGATCGATGAATTTGCGGACACGCCTGAAGGTCAGTGGGTATACGAGCACTGCTGGGAATATGGTTTCATCATCCGTTACACCAAAGGAAAGACCGACATCACAGGCTATGCGTTTGAGCCCTGGCATGTAAGATATGTCGGCGTTCCGCTTGCATACTATCTCACCCAGAACGGCATAACACTTGAAGAATATTACGGCGTGCACGATCCCTACGATGAAGAGTACTTAAGCACTCACGCGCTCATCGACACGCATACGCTTAAATACCACAAGCTCTATGCTTCCTATTCATCTGCCGAGCTCATCCTCACCGCAGCCGGAAACGGCTGGGAAGATCCAAAGACAGGATATCCCCGCCTTGTTCTCCCCGTTAAGGACGCCAAGGGCAAAAACATCAAAAACGCAAAGGGAAAGCTTGTATACGACGTTCCTCTCACAAACATCTTCGGAGAGTATTATCTCAATGCGGACGGCTCTGTGATGATGAAGGAAGTGCTTCGTGACGCCGCGGGAAACCCGGTGCTCGACAACGACAAAAATCCCATATTCCTTGAGCCTCTGGTCGAAGGCGACGGCTCATTTGTAAGAGACGCATCGGGAAAGATCGTCACCAGAAAGCTGCTCACCGACAGCGCGGGAAACCTGTGGCTTGACGAAAACGGGCGCCCGATACAGCTTGTTCCTCTCCGCGACGACAACACTTATCTTGTCTACAACGAAAGCGGCGAGCTCATCTATTTCACTCCGTTCCAGAATGCGGAGCACTGGGGTGACGGGACCGGGCAGGATTATGAGACAAAGCCCGACGGTTCGCTCTTTTTCTCGCAGTGGTATTACACCGCCGCAAATATCGAAAAAACGATAGCCATCACCGAAGCCGGTGTGGTTCCCGAAAACAAGTAACGGAGGATCTTTACCAGAAATGTTAGGACTTATATTTGCGGGAACAGCATTCATACTCTTTCTTGTGCTGTTTCTGCCCGTACTCGGTGTGCTTCTTCTGATACACCGCAAAAACCCCGGCCTTGCCGCAAAGATAGGGCAGCCGATCGTTAAATATGCTTTCAGGTTTGTGATGTTTTTTACCGGAACAAAGACATACCGTTTCGGCCTTGAGAACATCCCGAAGGATCGCCCTGTGATGTTTGCTTCGAACCACAGAGGCATCCTCGATTCGGCCCTTGCTTACGGCTCTCTTCCCGTTCTTGCGGGCTTTGTTGCCAAGAAATCGGTCAAAAAAGCGCCCATCTTCGCGCTTTGGATGAAAGTGCTGAACTGCTATTTCCTCGACCGTGACGACCCGAGAGACGGCATAAAGATGATACTGAACAGCGTTGACGAGATAAAGGCCGGCCGCTCGGTATTCATCGCTCCCGAAGGCACACGCAGCAAGACAGAAGATATGAACCCCTTCAAGGAAGGCAGCTTCAAGATGGCCACAAAGACGGGCTGTCCCATCATTCCGGTCGCAATGTCAGGTGCGGACGATGTTTTTGAAAACTCCAAGCCCTTTGTAAAGCGTGCAGTCACCGTCATCCAATACGGCGAGCCCATCTATCTCGATCAGCTCACCGATGAACAGCGTAAGTTCGTCGGCGCATACACTCAGGAAAAAGTTGCGGAAATGCTGAAGACACACGAAAAGTACATCTACAACAATCCGACTCAGAAAAAGCGCCGTAAGGAAGCGGCAAAACAGAATGCCTGAGTTTCGCATAAACATTTTTTAAGATATCATTTACGGAGGTTCTCTTATGTTTTTACCTTTATTTGCAGTCCTTGCTGCCATCCCCACATGGACGATAGTCATGATAATCATCCTTGTGGTGCTCATAGCCGGCGTTGTGGCACTCATGATCGTCGGAAGCCGCATGCAGAAGAAGCAGCAGGAAGCCGAAGCCAACATGATGGTCGGCGCCCAGACGGTCTCAATGCTCATCATCGACAAGAAAAAAATGAGGCTTAAGGACGCAGGCTTTCCCGACGTGGTCGTTCAGCAGACCCCCAAGTATCTGCGTGCTTCAAAGGTTCCCGTTGTAAAAGCCAAGGTCGGCCCTCAGGTACACTCACTTATGTGCGACGCAAAGATCTTTGACAGCATTCCCGTAAAGAAGGAAGTCAAGGCAGTCATCAACGGCATCTACATCATCAGTGTCCGTGGCCTTCGCGGTCCTCTCGAGGCTCCGAAGGAAAAGCAGAAATTCTTTGACCGCCTTCTTACCAAGGCACGTAAAAAAGTCGACGAAGCAAACAGCACAGCCGCTGCCCGGAACGGAAAAACAAAGAAAAAGTGATTTCAGATGGTCATTCAGATAGACGGATATAACGTAAACTACAACATTTCGGTCTGCAGCGCCGCACCCGACAGATATGCGGTTATCCTGCAGGGCTGGGGCACCACCATGAAGGTCTACGACTCCGTGGTAAGCGCCATAAACCACAAGTATACCGTGGTGACCCTCGATCTCCCGGGATTCGGCGAGAGCACCGAACCCCGTGAAGCGTGGAGCGTATCGGATTACACGGACTTTTTCATCCGGTTCCTCGAAGCGCTCGGCATCAAAAGCTGCACGCTCATCGGCCATTCCTATGGCGGCAGGATGATCATAACCCTTGCGAGCCGTGAAAATTGCCCGGTAACACTTGAAAAACTGGTACTCGTGGACAGCGCCGGGATCCTGCCCAAAAAGACTTTTTCAAAAAAAGTAAAGGTCGCACGCTACAAGATTCTTAAAAAGCTTGCGGGACTAAAGATCGCAAAGCTCCTTTTCGGAAATCTCATAGACGATTGGAAGAGCCGTCAGGGCTCCGAGGACTACAGGAACGCCTCTCCCGTCATGCGTCAGTGCCTTGTAAAAGCGGTGAACGAGGACCTTACGGAACGCCTTCCCCGCATAAAGCAGGAAACGCTTCTCATCTGGGGCGACAAGGATACCGCGACTCCCTTAAGCGACGGTCAGAAAATGGACGAACTCATCCCGAATTCGGGTCTTGCCGTGATACAGGGGACCGGACACTACTCATTCCTCGAACAGCCCGTGGTGTTCAAAAATATAATCAATGCGTTTTTATAATGTTTTGCAATGGAAAAGATAACAGCCATACTGATACCAACAATATACAGCCTCTGCTTTGTATTTAATTTTGTTCTCTGCGTCCGCTACAACATGCACATGCTGCAGCTCAACGGCTACAAGACCGGAGAACACATGCGGTGGCTCAAAAAGAATCTGCTCCGTCAGCGGTTTTTCGTCGTTTACGGAGTTTCTTTTGCCTTAGCGCTCATATTTGTGATCCTTAGGGCAAACGTGCTCTTTATGCTGATCCCCGCGGCGCTCTCTCTGCTGCCGCTCGTGGGATACAATGTCTTAAGGCTCACAAACACAAAGAAAAAGCTTGTTTTCACCATGCGCGTAAAAAGGCTCATCGCAGCCTATGCAGTGATCGTTGCGCTTATCGGCATCGGCACATCCTTCATCGCGCACAACTTATTTTTCTGCGCTCCGCCCTTTATGCTGCTCGTCACGCCCTTTTTCCTTCCCTTTGTGAATTTCCTCATGAAGCCTGTTGAAAAGGCCGTCGGGAATTCGTTCATAAACGACGCGAAAAGAAAGCTTAAAGAAAACCCCGGCCTTGTGATCATCGGGATCACGGGAAGCTACGGAAAGACAAGCTTAAAGTTTTATCTTACTGAGCTTTTGAAACAGAAATATGACGTTCTCTGTACTCCCGAGAGCTTCAACACTCCGATGGGCGTTGTGAGAACCATCAGGGAACACTTAAAGCCCACGCATCAGATCTTTGTATGTGAGATGGGCGCACGCCATGTGGGTGACATCAAGGAGATCTGCGACATCGTTCATCCTCATCACGGCGTCATCACTTCTGTGGGCCCGCAGCACCTTGAGACCTTTTTTACGATCGACAACGTGAGAAAGACCAAGTTTGAGCTTGCGGAAAGCCTTCCCGAAAACGGAAAGCTCTTCCTTAACGCGGATTCCGCAGAGATCACCAGGCAGGATGGTAATTACAACCGCATATGGTACGGCATCGAGGAGAAATTTGGGTTTTACGCAAAAGACATTGAGCTCACCCCTCTCGGGACCGATTTTACCGTAGTCTCGCCTGAGGGAGAGACCGAACGCTTTCACACAAAGCTCATAGGCTCCATAAATGTCCTTAACCTCGTGGGTGCCATAGCTGTCGCGAACTCTTTTGACATCCCGATGAACGAGCTTAAGATCGCGGTGCGCCGTATCGCACCTGTGCCGCACAGACTTGAGCTCAAAGAAGCGGGCGCACTCACGGTGATCGACGACGCCTTCAATTCAAACCCCGTGGGATCAAAAGCCGCGGTTGAGACGCTGAAACTCTTCCCCGGCACCAGGATACTGATCACTCCGGGAATGGTGGAACTCGGCAAAAAAGAGGACGAGCTTCATTACAAGTTCGGAACCTACGCCGCTGACTGCTGCGACTACATCCTGCTGGTAAACCCTTACCGCACGGGAAAGATCAAACAAGGCGCGCTGGAATCCGGATTTGACGAAAAGAGGCTCAGGGAATTTGACAAGTTCACCGACGCTTTTGCATTTGCGTCGTCCTTAAAGACAGCGGATCACAAATACATTCTTCTTGAAAATGACCTTCCGGACAACTATTGATCCGGGATCAAAATAAGACAGAAAGACAGGTTACAGAAAATGATAAATCTTGCAGTATTGTTCGGCGGGCGCTCCGTAGAGCATGAGGTATCGGTCATCTCGGCCATCCAGGCCATCCAGAACATGGACAGAGAGCGTTTCAACATCATCCCTGTGTACATCACAAAGCAGAACGACATGTACACAGGCGATCACCTGACCGATATAGCCGAATACAAGGATATCCCCGCACTTATAAAGAAGTCGCAGAAAGTGGTGTTTATCAACACGGGAGAGATTGTGGAGCTTGTGGCTTTTCCTCCAAAAAAATTCGGAAAAAACAAGACAATCCCCATCGATGTGGCTTTCCCCATCGTACACGGCACAAACGTTGAGGACGGCACCCTGCAGGGCTTTCTCAAGCACCTCGGACTTCCCGTATGCGGCTGCGATGTAATGAGTTCGGCGATCGGCATGGACAAATACATCCAGAAGACCGTGTTAAAATACAACAGCATTCCTGTGCTCGACTGTCTCATGTTCACGCTCTCCGACTACAAGGATGTTGAAAAGATGGCCGACACCATAGAGGCGCACTTCAAATATCCCGTGATCGTAAAAGCCGCAAACCTCGGTTCAAGCGTTGGCATCTCCGTTGCGGGAGACAGAAACGCACTCCTCCGCTCCATCGACGATTCCTTTACCTATGCAAAAAAAGTGATCGTCGAGCACGCCATCTCAAACCTTCGTGAGATCAACTGTTCGGTGCTCGGAGATGAAAACGAAGCTGAAGCCTCCGAGATCGAGGAGCCTTTCCATTCCAAAGAGATCCTGAGCTACAAGGACAAATACCAGTCAAACGCCAAGGGCGGTTCAAAGGGCATGGCGGGAGTATCAAGGCAGATCCCCGCGGACGTTCCCGCAGAGCTCCGTGACCGCATAAGAGACCTTGCCGTAAGGAGCTTTAAAGTACTTGGATGCCGCGGCGTTGCGCGTATCGATTTCATGATAGACGTTGATACGAATGAGCTTTATTTCAACGAGATAAACACGATCCCCGGATCTCTTGCATTTTACCTGTGGGAGCCTCTGGGAGTACACTACAAAGAGCTTTTGAACCGCATTGTTGACCTTGCGCTCAAGGCAAAACGCGAAGAAAGCGCCATCACATTCTCCTTTGACACCAATATCCTGTCAACCACAAGCTTTGGCGGAGCAAAGGGATCCAAAGGCGCAAAATCATGATTTCTGACTTATGAGAAAAGATGTACTGATCACAATTTCAGGAGTGCAGCCCGGTATGGGAAACGAAGACGCTGTGGAGATCACAAGCGTAGGGACCTGCATGCACCGCGACAATACCTGGTATCTCACCTATGAGGAAGCGGACGACAGCGGAAACCTTTCCAAGTGCCGCATAAAAGCAGCCGATGATCTGATCGTCCTTGAAAAGACCGGGCACGTCACCACCCGCATGGAATTCACTCCGGGACAGGTATATGAAGCCGTATATCAGACTCCGTACGGCGAGTTTGACTTAAAAATGCTGACACGCGAGGTCGTGTTCCCGGACACCGACGAATATCTCGCGGTAAATCTCATCTACGAGCTTGGGATAAACGGTGAATATGTGTCAGACTGCAGGCTTTCGATCACAGTCGCCGAAATGGAGTGACCCGGTTTCGTTCGCAAATGCATAAATTAAGCAAAATAAATACAGTCCCGCAGATGTGGGACTGTATTTTGTGTTTTCGTCTTTCGCTTTCGGTCTGCTACAGCACTTTTTTCATCAGCCGAACTGAAGCTGGATATCCTTTGTGTAGACATCAAAGTAGCTGTAAGAAGCTGTTTTAATGGTATCTGCTGCCTCATCGAGCTTGATGGTAAAAAGGCACGGATAGGTCTCGGTTATGGTACCCTCCACAACTGCATACCTGTTTCTCCCCATGTTCTTTGTTACCTTCACGTGATTTCCTACGTTGCCACGAATATTGCGGACAACAGCTCCCATATCGCCTGCCTGCTTCATTTCATGCTCCTCCTGCGGAAAACCGCCCCATTATTCCCTTATGATTTTCTACCCAAAACCACAAGGGTTTGTGACAAAAATCTTACCGCACTACTATATCATGTGGTAAATTGTTTGTCAAGAAAGTTTAGGGATTGTTAAGAAACTATTTTACATATATGTAGTGGTCGGGACCTATGTCCCACCTCCACATATTGTGTTTCACCCCCTCAAAATGGGGGTTATGAGCATGCCAAAGCAGTATGATGCCAAATTGATAATAAAAGCGTATAAAAATGCATTTTTGAGTGACAACGGTTTCACTTTAAAACCGCCTGACCGTCTTAATCTGTAGATCAAAAGCCCCTCAACGACAACGACCGCAGCTTCAAGGAGCAACATGACAACGGTCGGCCAAGGTCCCGAAAGGAGTGGATAAAGTCCCCTGTACAAGAGGTTTACCGCAGGATTTGTCAGCACATTTATGAAAAAAACGTATTTTACCCAGGCAAAATCCCTGGACTGCAGCGCCGCAAGCCCGCATTCCACAAGTACAGTGAAGAACAGTGCTTTAAGATAATACAACATGTTTGCCCTTTCCTTTGTACGCTCCTGCTGCGAT
>JAEENL010000024.1 GCA_016283775.1 Lachnospiraceae bacterium
ACTGAGCGATATCGCAAGACCTATGAGCATCGGGATCTCCTGCTGCATGATGGGGATGAAATTCAATATGACAAGTTCAAAAAGCCCGCAGAAAAGGAAGCCCGCCACACCGATAGCGGTGAATTTGTATTCCACGATCTTTCCTTTCACGAGATCCATAACAAGGAGCGTCAAAACAGTGACCACCTGGATGCCGAGTATCAGATCGATATAGGTGAGCGCATACGAAAGCGAATAGATACCAAGCAGATGCAACACCGGCCATACGATACAGCTCGCAACCGAAAGCCACAGTACCACGCTGTATACCTTGGCATAACGCTTGTGCTGCAGGGCATTCAGATAGAACGTGTGCCCGAATGGCATCATAAGGCAGAGCATGTAGTTTATCATGCCGTCAACATGATAATGCCCGTAGATGAACGGATAGAGATAGGAATTTGTGACGATCCACGCCGAGATCACAAGTATGCCCATCGCCCCGTAGAGCATGTCCATACTGTGCTTATAGATCAGCATCATGATGATGCTGAGGAACACCGTCACCAGCGAAAGGATAAAAAGTATCTCGGCAAGCATGAATGGCGTCCCATATTTCTGCATAAGATATGAGAACAGCGCTCCGTTCGGGATCAGCAAAGTATTCTGATATACCCAGCCGAGCCTTGTGGTGCCGGTCCTTACGATCTTCAGTTCTCCTCCTGCGTCCGAAGGATAGATGGGCACAACAAAATAAAACCTTTTTACGCTTCCTCCGGGGATCACGACATCGCGCGATTCCACATGATCTTTTCTCAGCTCGCCTTTTACATAAACAGCCGCATCACCGCCGAGCACCAGGCAGAAATCGGCTTCACTTTCGATCTCTTCAGGCAAAACAGTAACAGCGGTAAACACACCGTTTGAACTGCTTGGATGTCTGTATGAACTTCCTGCTTTTCGCATCGTCCCGTCGGGAGCGGTGACCCTCCAGTCATCAAAAACATATGGTTCAGGCGGCTCCACAGGATTTGACCTGTCGATCGCGCTGAAATAGATGAGCATGAGTGCAGATATAAAGAAATATACAAAGAAAACGATCTTCAGAATGTCGATCGTAGTGTATGCCTTGTCTTTTACAGGCCTGTCCGCATCGGTCTTCTGTATCATCACTGTACTCCCCCGTTCTTTTTGTATCATAACACGAACATGGCCGCCGATTCAACACCAAAAGCCATTATTGGCAAGATTTAAGCAAAAAAACTCCCCGCTTGCATACCATGCACACGGGGAGAAGAGACCATACCGGTCTTATGTTTTTAATTTATATGTCGGCGCCGCTTTTGTCGACAAGTCCCTGTAGAGCCTCTCTTACCTGACGCACTGTTTCGGAAACAACATTGGTCGAAGTGGATATCTGCTCTGCAGAGCTTGCCAGGTTCTTGATACGGGTATTAACGCCCTCGACGATATCAAGCAGTTCCTGAGTTTCCTTGGCGATGGATGTGATGGCTGAGTCGATGCTCTGGTTTGCCACGCCGCTGTTTTCCGCGGTCTCTTTGGAGTTTACGGCAAGGTTGTTGATCTCGTTCGCTACTACCGCAAAGCCACGTCCTGCCTCTCCGGCTCTTGCGGCTTCGATGGAAGCGTTGAGCGCAAGGAGGTTTGTCTGATCAGCGATATCTACGACCTTTTCGTTGTTTGCCTTAAGTTCTGTGAGAGATGTGGTGATATGACCTATCGATTCGTTCAGTCTTACGCAGAAGTCGGAAACGTTCGTCATGTCTTTGAGGATCGCCGAGCTTTCCGTAGCGTTGCTGTTATTGCCCGCCGACATTTCCGTGATGGATTCGCGGAGGGTCTTGAACTGCTCGTTGATCTGCTCTATGGTGTTCATGATCTCCTGCTGCTGAGATCCCAGCTGCACTCTTTCACGTTCCACCAGATCCTGTGCCTCGGTCTTTTCCTTTTCGACAAGGTCCTTAAGATAGTGAACGCAGTTGTCTTTGTGGTTAAAACCGTTGTAGATCGCGGTCGCCATGTCACGGCAGGTATCATATCCGCAGCATGAGCAGTTGATGTGCCTCGATGCATCGTCGTACTTGTCCATATCCTTGAAGATTCGGTCAAGTTCTACCTCAGTAGGTATCTTCTTTGCGCATTCCTTCGATCTGTCGGTATATTTTCTGATGTAATCGTCAAGATTCAGGTGCTCAAACTGCTTGTTGAGCGCAGCGAGTCTCTTTTCCGGAGTGAGCTTTCTGCTCCATGCGCTCTTCTTGTCATCATTCTTTACACGTTCCTGAATATCATGAACATGGTAAAGCGGATCGTCTGTATCAGTGATCGCGGGATCTGTTGCGGTTCCTGCGATACAGCCGTTTTCACAGTTCAGGGCATCGATAAAGAGGTAAGGCGTGCGTCCGCCTTTTATCCTGTCGGCATTCTTCTTGAGGTAGTGATACATGCGCTTTTCACCCTCTATCTGACGGATGAAAACGTCATTTCCGAGAAGCCAGTATACATTTTCCTTAAGTCCGCCGGGCATCGGATAGATGGAACCAAGGCCGTACTCGATCTCATCCTTGTAAGGCTCGCCCATGAGACG
>JAEENL010000025.1 GCA_016283775.1 Lachnospiraceae bacterium
AAGAAGCGGCTAATTCCCTGCCGTCTTCGCGGTCTTTGCTTTTTCTATCTGTTCTTCTATCCAGTCCACGTCACGGATCACATAGGACCTTGTGACATTTCCCTCTTCATCCATGTAACCGAGTTCCTGCATCTTTTTCTTTATCTCACGGTTGATCGGTATGGTCTGCTCATCGATCACGACCTGAGCTGAAACGCCGTCGCTTATCATCTTGTTCCAGATGTCAGAGAGCGATCTTTCAACGAGGTACTGTCCCATGGAGCGGGGAACGTCTCTCAGCCACTTGATGGAGCTGAGGATGACATCCTTGTCAGCCTGATCGATGGGTGCCTCCGTGAGCGCTTCGATGTTTGACGAAAGCCAGAAGAACTCTTTTCCGTAGGTGGATCTCAGGGTGTAGGTGTAATTTACCTGTGTCTCTTTTTCGGTCCACCATTTGAGGAATTGCCATGCTTCACCGGCATGAGGCGTATCCTTGAACACGATTCCTCCGGTGCCGTTTGCCACATACCAGCGGCTTACGGATCCGTCCTCCTGCGTCGTGCCGGGATAATCGGCCAGAGCCCACTGTCCTTCAAGCTCGGGCGCGCCGTTCTTTAAAAGGATGTACTCGTTGGAATCGATGATCCCGACGGGCAGGATGGAATATCTGAAGGAGTTGAAAAATGAATTGACCTGTTTGTCGAGTGAGTATGCAAGGAAAAGGTTTCCGAGCGCCTGCACTCCTTTTACCGCTTCGGGTCTGTCTATCGCCGTCGCGAGCCCGTCCTCTGTGTAGAGCTTTCCGTTGTTCTGGTAGATGAGCGGAACGGTCTGGTAAAACCATTTATATCCGACGCCGGCTGAGATGTTGTGGTAAAAGTTCATGCCGTAACGCTGGAGCTCGGGAAGCTGGTTTACGACATCCTCCCAGGTGTCGGGAGGTGTGAGCTCAAGCGACGAGAAAATGTCCGTTCTGTATACGAGGGCATAGAAGTTCAGTGTTTCGGGCATTGCATATACGCCTTCGTTGAAAATGTACGGTACAAACGCGCCGGGCACAAATCTGTCCGCCACGAGCCAGAAATCGGGGAACTGCGTGAGATCGTAAAGCGCATCTCTCGCGGCAAGGTCAAACGGCATGTGGGACGAAAGGCCGAGAGCCACATCGGGCGTAACATCCGCAGCGCTTGCGAGTGTCAGCTTGTTTGCGTCGGGCATTATGCTCACCTTTACCTTTACGCCGTACTTTGGAGTAAACTCCGTATCCGCCATTTTCTGAAGGAGGTCCACATGTGTCACCGCGCGGTTTACCCATACGGTCAGCACTTCTTCGTCCTTGACCTTGGTTGAATATTTGTTCTGAGTAAAGCTTAAGAGAAGCTTTTTGGCGCCGTTCGCAAAACGCTCCGCAATATTTGCGGAAGCCTTGGGAAGCTTGTCTTTTTCACTTCCCACATAGATCCTGTCGAGTGTGAATTTGCTCTTTAATATCTCGGATGTGAAATTGCTCATCGCGACAAGAATGGAGTTGTCGCGGCCCGTGAGCTTTTCTGTGTAGAGTGCGATCTCGTCGGGATACTTCCTTACCTGCTTTATGAAGATCAGAGCCTTGTCCATGTCGGAAAGCAGCGCGCTGTTGATGCCGTAAGTGCTGTTGTCCTGCGAAAGGTATCTGATGTAGGTGATCAGCGTAAGGTAGGAATCGAGGTAATCAGGTATCTCGGGGATGTATTTTGTCATGTTCCAGGTGCGGTATTTATCCTTGTCCGCTCCCCTGATCTTTCCGATCTCAAGGGCAAACTGCGCAACATGCTCGGAGATAAGTCTTGAGTATCTCCACGCTCTGTATACGTTTTCCTGCTCTTCCTTAAGGCATATCTCGTGAGTTCCGGCTTCAAGGTAGATGAGGAAAGGCGCTCCGTCCTTGCCGGAAAGCGTGGCGTTCGTCCATGTGCTCCCCGTAGGCTTGAATGCGTAACCTGAAAGCTCTGCGAACGGGATACTGCCGTCTATGTAAATGCTTTCAAAAGCATCATATTCTTCTTTTTCATTGGTATAGTGGAAACTCAGGCTGTAGAGCCCGGATTCCGGTACTTCCACATTGTAATAAAGCTCTGTTCCGGCTTCGGTGAACTTTATGCCGTTAAGCTTTTTGTAGTGCACGTCGTAAGGCACGACGGCGGTGTCATCCTCAGTCACATATATGGCCTGAGTGGAATTTTTCTTTGTATAGTCGATCGCGTTGATCGTAATGAGTCCTTCGGGTCTTGCGGCGTTTTGATGGTCCGAAAGGTACTCTTCATAGCTCACCGGTCTGTCGGCGGGCCTTTCGACGGTGAGTTTTCCAAGTCCCAGTCCGTTTGCCGCAACGTTTTTAAGGACTATCGTGTTTTCTCCCGCATCGAGCTTAAAAAGGAGCGGTGTGGAAGAAACATAGGTGGAACTGTAAAAATATCTCTCCTGCACCTCATCGTATCTGACCTGTTTCGGTGCCATCTCGTCTCCGTAGCTGTCGGTGGCGTAGTCCTTTGTCTCGTCCGACCAGAGCTGAGGGAGCGCGATAATCTTCATTTCGTGATAATCCTGTCTTCCGTTCACTGTGACATCCACGGCAAAGTCCGACATGGTGCTGCCTGTGGGCTTGTATTGTACTTTAAGCACATAAAGACCGGCTTGACCGGTTTTTATCCTGTATGTCACGGACTCGTTGTAATCCACGGAAGTAAAGTCTGCTGCATTTTCCGGTACCGCGCTGACGGTCCCCGCGCCATAGGACGCTTCCGGGTCTTCAAGCGTATCGAGCCAGTCGCAATACATCACAGCGGAACCCGAGCTTTTTGAAAGCAGTTCGATAGCGGATCTTATGTCCGCTTCATCGGGCTTTTCCACATATTCGGCAGTGTTCCTGGTGAACAGGAAGATCACGCCGGAAAGGACCGCCGCACATATTAATATTGTGATAATGATACGCTTTTTCATATAATGCCTCGTTTGTTGTCGAAACGTTTTTATCGGACCGGATATTATAGGGACTGTCAAACAACAGTCCCCACAATATTCCTGTAACATCCGGTATCGTACCGGTCATTCTTATTTTGTAAAATCAGCGTCTGTGAATCCGTAATATTTCTTAAGACCTTCTTTGATGCTCTTTTCGGATTCCGCAAATCTGTTGTTGATGGTGGTGTTCCAGTCGGCAAGACGAGCCTTTACGTTGTCGAGCCAGCTTGCGTCGGTAACGTCTACGCCTGCAACCGCAGCATCATAGAAGTTGAGCCACTCATAGAGGCAGGTCTTCTGCTCGCCGTCTTCTGTTACATAGTAAGGATAGCACTTATCGGAAACATCCCACATCTTGCCCTCTTCCCAAAGCTGAAGAACATACTGGAAACCGGGCATGAGGTTCTTGTCGGCATAACGCTGGTGAACATCAACAGAATACCATATCTTCATCTGCTCGTCGAACTGATCGCCGGTTACAAGAGGGAAGGAGTCGTTTAAGCAGCTCTTCAAGGTTCCGTTGTCATTGAACTTCTGCTCTGCTCTTGCCTTAAAGGACTCTGTGGAACCGCACCAGAAAGAACCGAAGGTGTATGCGAGCTTGAACTGTGCCTTCTCTGCATCGCTCCACTCAGGATTGCCGTCATCCATTGCATAGTTGTGGATAGCCATGGGATCCACTACGATGCCGACGTTGTTTCCTGCATACTCTGTGCTCGGACGAGGATAGATATCCCAGTCTGCGGACTCAACTACGTTTGTGTCTGCTCCGGGAGCTGCTGCTGCGCCCATCATCCAAGGATCGCCTTCATAAGTAAGCGCATAGTTGCGGCAGAAGAAGCGGTAGCCCCACCACCAGCCGTCATCCATGACTTCCTGAGGAACATTGCCGTTGCCGTATTCCTGCCAGATGGTGTGCTTTGCCCATGTGGGAACATAGCTCAAAAGCTTTGCAACAGACTCGGAAGTGAAGTTGACTCTGTCGCCTGTGCCCTTGTAATTGAAGAGAGACATGTTGATGTCTGCGCATCCGGTGTCGATGTAGCTTCTGGGAAGACCGACTTCACCCCAGAATGTCTTGCCGTCTGCAGCTGCCATGAACTCTGTGTACTCATCCATTGTCCAGTTGGGATCCGGAACATCGATGTTGTTGTTCTCGGCAAGCTCCTTGTTTACCCATACTGCCCAAGGCTGTACGAACTGAGGAAGTCCTGCCTGGAAACCATAGTAGTTCATGATGCCCATGATGGACTTGTTGAAGCTCTGGTAAACAGGGTCGTCACTGAATACGGAAAGGTCTGCGACAAGGCCCTTTGCAACGTCGCCGGCAAGGTCTGTCGATGCGTAAACATCGGGATATTTGCCGTGCTCAGCCTTGAAGTTTTCCATTTCCTGGTACCAGGAAGTATCGTTACCATTGGGGTCGTCAGCCTTTGCCCAAAGGTTGATCTTTACATTGGGATACTTCTGGTTGAACGCCTTTGCAAGTGCGTATACAGCCGCAACGTTCTGTGAAGTGAGCTCTTCATCGGCGATGGTCTTGTGACCAAGGTCTTCGTAATATACGCTGTCGCCGGACCATACCATGATGGAAATGTCGCCCGAAACGTTTTTATCAAGTGTTTCGTAAGCAGGCACCGGTGTGGGGGTGGGATCGCCGGGCTTCTGTGTTGCTGTAGCAGCCTTTGTGGGCTCAGCGTTTGTTCCCGGATCCTTTGTTTCGTTTCCGCATGCGGCAAGTGTTCCTGTCAGCATGACCAGTGCGAAAAGCAGCCCCATTAATCTTTTAGCTCTTCTCATAAAAATCCTCCTGTGAATTGTAAAACTTATGAGTTTTCCTCGAGGTGTCGGCACCTCTCGTTTACACGCACATCCTACCATGCTGAAAACGTTTTGACAATAGAATAAAAACGTTTTTATAATAAACATACATAATTTTCTCGAAAATTTGAGGCTATTTTTGTGCATGTTGCACAATTTTGTGTTTGAATTGTTCAGAAAACAGATTCATAGAAACAGGATTTTGGGGCTTTTTATCAAACCGTTTTTATTGCTTTACAAGAGCAAAGTGTGAAAAAAAAGAGCCAAGGATCATTTACTGTCCTTGGCTTTTCCGAAATAGAACTTGCGTTCTTCATGTTTAATGAGCCTTGCGATGTTCTCATGATGTCTCCATACCATAAGAAGCGCCGCCGCTAAAGAAAGGATCACTGCCCACATCTCCGCCTTTACGATGAGGAGCACCACCGGGCAGGACAATATCGCGATCATTGTCGCGAGGGACATATAGTGCGTTGTGAATAAGAAGACACAGAGCAGGATCAGCGCAACTATCCCGGCTCTCCAATCGATGAACCACACGGCTGCGGCATTCACAAGGAACGCTTTTCCGCCTTTAAAACCGTACCACACGGGGAAATCATGTCCAAGTCCCGCCATGAGCGCTGTGTAAGCCACTCCTATCTGTCTCAGGTCACAGGTAAGGCCGTTATCCACACCGGCTTTTTTGAAAAGCCAGCCGAATATCGCAAGCAGCGCACAGCATTTACCGATATCGAGAACCATGACGAGCCATGCGGTCTTCATCCCGTAGACACGCTTGAAATTTGTAAATCCGGGGTTTCCGCTGCCTTTACCGCAGGTGCGGATATCCTCGTGATACAGTGCTTTTGAAAGGACTATGGCGGGATTTATCCCTGCCACAAGGTACGCCGTTATCCCGGCGATCACAAACAACAACGGAATATTCATATCACTCCAGTATTATCTCAAAATCGTATACATCCTGACCGCCGTCTATCTCGTAGAGTTCGGTCGAAGGACAGCCCCTCTTTACGCTCTGTCTGAAAGCGTTCCTGTCCTCATCGTTTGCGGAGGTTCCGTAGATCACTATCATGACCTCATGATCGGACGCATTCATCTTTTCAAGCATTTCCACGGCCGCATCTACTTTGTTCTCCGCTGCCGAGAGCATGCTCTTTCCCGAAAAGCCGATATAATCGTCGACATGGATGTCCACATCGTCTATCACGGCATCTCTTATCGATCTGGTCACCTGGCAGGTAACCACACCCTCCATGGCTTCCGTCATCTCGGAAAGAATGGTGTCGGCGTTACCCGAATCAAAAGACATCATGGAAAGCGCTGCATAGCCGTCTCCGATGCTCTTTGAAGGCACCACATATACCTTTGAGCCTGTATACATGTTTGCCGCAAGCTGTGCCGCCATGATTATGTTCCCGTTATCGGGGAGCACAAATATGGTATCGGCATTTACAAGATCAAAGGCCTCTATGAAATCTTCGGATGAGGGATTTTTCCCCTGTCCGCCGTCTATGACATGATCTGCGCCGAGATCGGACAGTGTCTGCCTGATCCCCTCGCCTTCAGCGACCGCTATCGCGGCAAAGCGCTTTCTTTCTCTTTTTAACTCATGCTTCGGTTCATCATCCTTTTCGATGATGTCATTGTGCTGCAGAGTCATGTTTTCTATCTTTACGGTAAGGAACTCGCCGTACTGACGCGCAAATTCGAGAACGGCTCCGGGCGTGAGCGTATGGACATGCACCTTTACGATGGTGCCTGTCTTGAACGCGACAATGGAATCGCCCACGGTCTTCAGGTAATCGATGATCACCTTCTCGTCAAAATGTTCGGCGTCGCACTTGCTGTTCTGGAGCTGGAGCAGAAATTCGGTGCAATATGCGAATTCCATGACGGAATCGGCATTGAACCTCGACGTGTCGATATAGTGACCGCCGGAAAGCGCAGCCTCACCCTCGTACACCTCTTCTCCTCGAAGTGTGCGGTTCATGCCGTCTATTATGTAAACAAGGCCTGCGCCGCCGGAATCGATGACTCCCGCTTCTCTCAGCACGTCAAGAAGCTCCGGAGTGCGCTGCAGAGACCTGTTCATCTCATCAAGCACATCGGAAAAGAAAGTCTCTAACGTGCTCTCCTCATTTATCCTTGCAAACGCATATTCCGCGCCCTCTCTCGCAACCGTGAGCATGGTGCCCTCGGTGGGCTTCATGACCGACTCGTAAGCGCGTCTCACACCGGACATGAACGCATGTCCCACAGTGCGCACATCCGCCTCGTCGCTTCCGGTAAAGCCCTTTGCCATTCCGGCAAAAAACTGCGAAAGTATGACCCCGGAATTTCCTCTTGCGGAAAGCAGCATTCCTGTTGCGATCGTATCGGAAACGTCCGAAAGCGCCGTGGAATGTATGTCATTTGACGCATTCACACCGCCCGCCATGGTAAGGCTCATATTTTCTCCCGTATCTCCGTCGGGGATGGGAAAAACGTTAAGGTCGTTCACTGTCTGCGCGTTCGCACGTAAATTTGCGGCACCGCCGTGCACAAGCTCGGAAAAGAGCATGCCTGACAATTGTCTTGTTGCCATCTCACACCTCTGTAATCAAAGATCTTAATTTTCCGCCGAGAAAGTTACTTCCTTTCCGACTGCCCAGAGAGCTATCGCATCAGGGCCGATGGACGCTCCTATGATGGGTCCTATATAGCTTATATATGTATCCTTGCAGGGAATGGCCTCTTTTACCATCGCCTCAAGCTTTTTTGCCTCTTCGATGCAATCGGCATGCATGATGTAAATGGTCTGCTCTTCGGGATCCGTGATCGCGTCCTTCATGAGCTTTACAAGTTCCTGGATGGATGCCTGTCTTCCCTTTACCTTTTTGAGCGGAGTCTGATATCCGTTGCTGTCTGCGATAAGGATGGGCTTTACTCCGAGAAGATTTCCGAAAAATGCCGCGGAAGCCTTTACACGGCCTGCATTCTTTAAGTATTCGAGCGAATGCACCGTGCAGAACTCGTTTATGATGTTTCTCTCGCTCATTATCCTGTCTGTTATCGACTGGGCGTCAAGTCCCTTGTCTCTGTACATTGCCGCACGGATCGCAAGTATTCCTTCACCCATGCATGCATTCAGGGAATCTATGCAGAAGATATGGGCTTCGGGATATTTCTCGATAAAGTCGCGCGCCACGACATTTCCTGTATTAACAGAGCCGGACTGCTTTGAAGAACAACCGATGTAGACAATGTCATATCCCGCTTCAACATACTCTGTGAAAGCGCGGTTGAACTCGATCACAGGCACCTGTGTCGTGCGGAAACGTGTGCCCTCTCTCATTGCCTGATAAAACTTGTCGGGAGCCATGAAATCCCAGTCGAGGCTCGCCACCATTTCGCTGCCCTCAAGCGTTACATTCATCCTGACATAGTCGATATCGTACTTTTCGCGGAGTTCCTTTGTAAGGTCCGAGCAGGAATCCGTGATGATCTTTACCGGTCTCATAAACCCACCTCATTCTCGTAATGATAAACGGCGCTCAAAAATGCGCCTTTTGCAAGAAAGATTATAACTATGTAATTAATGCTCTTCAATTGACAAAAAAGAGGTTTTGTCAGAAAAACAAAACCTCAGATAAAATTACTCAAATTTGCGTATTTTTATTTTTTTATACTAAAATCAGGTCCTGAACATGCTGCTGAGCTTCTTTAGAACGCTTATCTCCACCACTGTGTTAAAGGCAAGCGTGATCTGGTCGGTGACCACATTTTCGTCCATAGTCATGCGGCTCGAGATGAATCTCAGGAAAAAGCCCAGAAGCGCATAGCCTCCGATGTCCGCAATACTCTCAAGGACATTCTCTTCGATCTCGTTTCCTTCGGCCTGCCTGAGAGCAAGATGGTAGATCGCCATGCGCACGCTGTTGAAGATGTATTGCTCGGTGTAGTCTCGTGAAAGCGAATCGAAAATATGATAGACCACGTTCGGTCTTTTTCTGAATTCGATGAGCACCGCTTTAAAGGTCTGGTCCCATTTTTCACCCGCCGGTCTTTCTTCAAGGAACTGCTTTGCGGTGTTCTCTATCCAGTGCTCAAGGAGTCCGTAAATATCTTTATAGTGATAGTAAAAGGTATTGGGGCTGATGTCACATCTTTTTGTAAGAGCCGAGACCGTTATCTTGTCAAAAGGCATGGTCTCGAGCATTTCTTCAAAAGTGGCGAGGATCGCCTTTTCTGTATATCTTGCCATCTCATTCTCCTGTGTAAAATATCTGTATCAGTATAAACCAACTTGTTTAAAAAGTCAAAAAACGCCTTGATTAAGGACTGCTTTTTAAGTAAAATACAGATTATGAGAAAAAACTTATTTAACAAAACAATAATTACTCTGGTGGTCTTTTCCGGGCTTTTGTTTGCGGCATGTGAAAGCGGCACGGAGCCTGTGTCCGGACCCGGACAGTCTTCAGAGCTCACGGCCACTCCCGTGGGCGCGTCCGATACAGCGTCCCCTACGGGAAAAGCAGATGTGACTGCAGCTGCGATAACAGACGCCGCCGCTCCGACTTTTACATCCGCTCCCATTGCATCACCCACCGCAGAGCCTACGTTCACGCCTGTGCCGACTGCCACGCCGACTCCCACGTTTACACCTACTCCGACATTTACTCCGACACCGACGTTTACTCCGACGCCCACTTTCACACCGACGCCCACTTTCACACCGACGCCTACGTTTACCCCCACGCCGACGTTCACTCCTACGCCCACGCCCACCTCTGCTGTGGTGAAGCATTACAAATCCCTTGACGACGTGGATGTTGTGGGCCTTAACGAAACAACGGATATCTCCGGGACCTACAAGATAACCTTCCCGGCATTCCTCAACCGGACGTCCTTTGAGGCCGGAGACGGATATTATCTCATGACCTATTCAAGTGAATCGGCGGACGATGTTACCATCACGATAAGATACACCTTCGACACCACAGTCGCTTCGATGTACGCATCGGAAAAACTTGCGCGATCTGATGAATACACTGCAAGAAAGACCGAAGGAAATGTCTTTACCTACACAGCCTCACTAAACATCGATATACCGGGAGCTCTTGTCTCCGATTCGGCACCAAAGACCGTGCCTTCGGTGATGACAGTGACCTACAGGATCGCAGACGCCTCACAGGGTGTGCCTTCCGTACTTTTCTATATTTACAGATGATTGGAGTTTCATATGCCGGAAAAGATCGAAGAAATAATGCGAAAGATACACATTTATCTCGCAAACTGCAAGGAAAGCGCATATTCCAGCAATGACGTGATAATCTCAAAACCAAGGCTTTTAAAACTTCTTGACGAGCTGAACGACGCTGTCTACGAAGTGTGCGAGCAGTACGAAGCCACACAGGAATCAAAGGCCGCCGCACTGAATGCGGCCGAGCGCGCGGCTTCCGAGATCAAGGAAGACGCGATGAACAGAGCGGAAGATGTCTATGCGGCCTCCCTTATCTATATGGACGACGCGATCATCTCCATCAGAAATTCGCTGGAATACTCATATCTTAAAGTTCGCAAGGAATATGAAAACCTCATTTCAAACTATGAGGAAAAGATGAACGACCTGCAGTCAAATCATGACGAACTCAAAGTATCACTGCAGTCCATGAGTGAATCTCAGATGTATCTTCGTATCATAGAGGATATAAAATCAAAGAAAAAGAACGCAGAAGAATTAAAGGCTGAAGCCGTTGAAGCACGTAAAGAAGAGATAAGATCCACCTTTGTCGGAGACGTCACATCCTATGAGACGCTGGGCACAACAGAGGAAGGCGAAAACGCCTCCGCCCCCGCAGATCCCGGCATGACCATTGAAGTCCACGATACGCCCAAGATGGCGGATATCAGCACCAAAGGCAAGAAAAAGAAGGAAAGCTTCTTAAAGCGCCTGCAGAACTTTGTCTCCAAAGAGGACGACGGAGACGACGGCGAGACCATAGAGGTCGATGAAAAAGCCATCGATGAGAACTACGGAGAATAAACCCAGTTCTACAGCGCATTCGCTATAAGGTTTACGATAAATACCACCACGCAGCTCGCTCCCGCGACCAGAAAGAGATTTTCTGTAAATACCGCAACCACGATGCCGACGACAAGCGAGGCAAGGCCTGCATATACATTCCCGGTCGCGGTGACGATTGCGGGAAACGTCATAACAGTAAGTGTCACATAAGGAACATAGTAAAGGAATGACCGGACAAACCTGTTCGTGATTTCCTTTTTTATTAGCGTAAGTGGGAGCACCCTTATTAGGTATGTCACTGCAAATGCCGTGAGAATGTAAAGATAAACGTTTCCGCTCATGCCTCTCCTTTCTTCTTCAAGGGGAAGACGATCGCCGCTATCGCGGAAACCAGCACGGTAAGCCCTATCGTGCGGATCCCCTCGGGGAGCTTTGAAAGAACAGGCGCAAAAGAAAACACCGCGCTTAAAACAGCCGCCGCAAGAGCTGCATAGAGCACATGTCTGTCATGCTTTGCTGCAGGCACCACGATGGCTATGAACATTCCGTACAGTCCCACCGAAAGAGCAGTCACAACGTTTCCGGGAAGGACGTTCCCGACGGTCACCCCGAGCCAGGTGCCCAAGGTCCATCCGAAAGTGGAAACTATCATCATCCCGAAATAGAACAAGTGCGTGACCTTGTCCTGAGCTATTGCCACTCCGAACATCTCATCCGTGACGCCGAGCCCTATGTGCAGGCGTCCGGCTGTTTTTATGTCCGGAGAGAGCTTCTGTGACAGAGCGCAGGACATGAGAAGATATCTTGCATTTACCACGAGCTCCATAACCGCCACTTCAAAATAGGTCGCAGAAGCTGCGGCAAGTGAAAAAAGGGCATATTCGCCTGCGGAAGCCATACAGAGGAATGAAGCCATCGCGGCCTGCCCCGCGGTAAAACCCGCACCGGCGGCATTGATGCCAAGAGAAAACGCAACAACAAAGTAGCCCACGGCTATGGGAATACCCATTTTCAGGCCATGAGTAAGCTGTTTCAGATTTTCTGTTTTCCGGCGTTCCCTTCCCATATGGTATCCCCGAAACATGCGTCTGCCGTAAGCGGCATATACAACAAACGGCCCATCCTTTCGGATGAGCCGTGATTCATGCGGAAAAAGGGACTTGAACCCTCACGACCTATGGTCACATGATCCTTAGTCATGCCTGTCTGCCAATTCCAGCATTTCCGCATTTGCCCGTTTTTCGAGCACTCGATGAGTTTATCACAGAACCTTTTCGTTGTCAACTACTTTTTTTAAAAAGCTTTCAAGCATTGAATAATATGTCTTTTCATCGGAATACATCGACTCCGCATGCTTTGCGTTTGGGAAAAGATGCAGCTCCGTATAGGAAGGATTCGCTTCCGCCATGCGTTTGCTGTTCTCACAGACGATAAAATCGTCGTCTGCGCCGTGCACAAAGCATATGGGAATTGTATTGCCTTTAAGGCAGTCGATCGGGCGGTCCTTAAAAAAGTCCCAGCGGTAAAGGATGCGGTTCACCACGGAAGCAGGATAGATGATCCACGCAGGAAGCTTAAAGATGTCACAGATCCCGACCTTAAGCACATTAAAAAGATCGGAAAAACCGCAGTCGCAGACCATGAAATGCACTTTAGGCTTGTATGCAAGGGCATTTATCTGAGTCGCGCTCCCCATCGATTCGCCCTGAAGCCCGAGATATATGTCCTTGCCGTAACGCTCGTAGGTGTCGTTTATCACAGCCATCAGGTCTTTTGATTCAAGCATTCCCAAGGTACACGGATTGAAAAAGCCCTTTTTGTTCGCGCCGTGGTGCCTGTCATCATAGATCACGCACTGGTATCCGAGCGAATGCCAGGAAAACATGTATTTCAGCGCACCATAGCGGCTTGAAGTGAAGCCGTGGGTGATTATCACAAATTTCCTGCTGTCGGGAAACTGTTTGTTCGGAACAAAGAAGGTATGGAGTTCATATCCGTCAAAGCTCTTTATGATGTAGTCTTTGGTCTCGTACTTGTCAAAATCACGCCAGAAACCATGCTGCTCTTCCCACTCCCTGCTGCTCTTCAGAGAGCTTTTTGGCATTGAAACATAGCTCGCAAGAAAGACAAGCATCGCGAGGAAAAGCAATACCAGGACAAAAATAATTATCAAAATGACTATTATCGCTGTCTTCATTCTCTGCTCCAGTCAATAGTCGACGCCGGTGTTGCAGGTCTTTCAACGCCATTCTCATCGGTGATCACAAAAGGCTTGGTAAATTGCTGGTCTTTATCGGGGTGGATCCTGTCATTGTAAGTCACGAAAGCATATTCGTCAGCTGTAAGATTGTAATCTTTCAGCACATGGCTGCCGTCTTCCGAGCCAAATACAGGGATGCTGCGTGAGGCTTGCAGTATTCTACTTGCGTAGTCCTCAGAACTTGTTATCTTTGTGGCAAATGCCGTGCCTCCGGGACGTGTTCTTTCAAAATCCGTTATCCTGTGAATGTCACTTCCGGAGGTCATCTTTATCCCGTTCTGGGAAGCATATGCATATGCATACTGGTCGGAATAATCTCTGTTCCCGGCGTTATAGCCCTCAAACGCATCGGAATGGTGAGGGTGCATCCTTATCGCGGTAAGATAGTCACGGTCTCTGTACGGATGAGCCTGTATCATAGCACCGCCTATGGCATGCACCTGTTTCCTAAGTTCTTCGTGTGACCACACCATTATGTCCGGATGGGCCTTCAGCCACTCCTTGTCGGGGCCGTAGAGGAGATATTCATCCCCCTGGAAATTCACTTCAAGTCCAAAGAAAACATCGATCCCAATCTTTTCGCCCGCTTCCCTGGCATGCTCGTATCCACTGCAATACATGTCGATACGCTCTTCCCACGGCAGGTCTCTCGGCACTCCGCTGTTTCCGTTAAAAAAGTGATCTGTCACAAAAAATCCGGCATAGCCCAGTTCCTTGTAAAGGGCCGGATAATCCGCGCCCGGGCACCTTGCGCAGGCACTTGCCTCCACTGTGTGGAGATGTGTTTCATAAAAATACAGCTTGCTCACTCTGAAAATGTCCCCCATTCACAACCCGCATGTTTGACTGTGAGCACATCCAAAAGGATACGCTCTCCCCTGTCTTTTCTGTAAAGCCTTACGGTTCCCTCACCGTTTCCGCCGTTCCAGAGCCTGTTGTGCTTCTTGGTGCCGTTCGGCGCTTCGTAGTTGATGAGGAGCATGTCTTCCTTCCTGCAATGTATGGATGTCTGCATCACAAATGCAGTATTCTCCTGCTCTATGTGCCATACGACCTCTTCGTCGGTCTCGTAGCACTTGAATCTTGTCTTGGGATTCATCCATGCCTTGGAAAAATTGAATTCTATCTCCTGTCCCTCGTAGACTATGGCGCCGAGAAGCTTATTCTCAAGCTTCATGCCGAGCACCGCGGGACGTCCGCCGCCTATGTCAAAAACCGTGTTCTTGAGGCGTTCCCCTGTGTTGTTTGATGTGATATCCCATGAAGAAAGCCATATCCAGGGCGATGTGAAATCGGCGCCCCAGTTTTTGTCGGCATAGCCAAAGGACGACTCTGGAGAAACATAGTAAAGCTCGCCGTTGTACTCGACCGTTCCGGAATATTCCGTCTTCATGCCCTCGGCATGCCAGTACATCTCAAACGCAGCCGCGTCGCGGACAGGCCTTGAAGCACCGTAGCCCACGTTGTACGCAGTCTTTTTGTCGACGGAAAGACTCCATTTCATCCGTCCCACGTCGCTCATCCACTCGGGATGCGCAGTTTTTTCTTCTTCGGACACGTTGACCGAGCCCGTGATCCTGCCTTCACTTGCATAGCAGTCAGAGGCTGTGAGCGAATAAGGCGCTCCCGGTGTGATCGTCACATCCTTAAACGAGAAAAAGCGATGTATCTGCTTTGCGTTCTTACCCCATGCGCCTGCTTTTATCATCACATAGGATGGCTTCTTGCCGTTTTGTATGTTTTCGGGGAGCTGCCCGAAAACAGGCTCATCCTCGGCAAGTCCCGGATTTATCACAAAATATTCGACAAAAAAGGCTTTCTGCTCGCCTGTTTTTGAATGTGTTCCGGTAAAGCTGTGCCACCACCAGTCGTAGCCCTGCGTGGAGAGCTTACCTTTCAGCATAAATGCATCACGGCTGATGTCGGATGTGTTTAAATGCGGCTTTTCGGAAAAAGATGACGTCACATCATAAAACACAGGTGTTGCCTTTTCTTTTATCGATTCCACTGCCGGCTTTGCTTTTTCCGCAAGATCGGACAATATGGGGCCGACATCCTTTGCAGCCTTCTTTGCCTCTTCCCCGATCTGTTCGACAAACTCGGAAGCCTTTTTTGCAAATTCAGAATAATCGTAGCTCATTATGATCTACCTGTCCCTTTCCGTTACTTACAAAAATTATAAACCACAGCCGCAAAAAACACAATACGTGCCCAGGCACTAGATCACACGAACTATGTCATAGTTTCTGTCAAGGATCACGATGTCCGAAAATGCGCCGGGACGAAGTGTCCCCACACGTGTTTCCCCGATGCTCCTCGCGGGATTCGTGCTTGCCATCCTGACCGCAGTAACAAGGTCCACTCCCACACTGAGGAGCGTCCTGAAGCATCCCATAAGGTCCGTTGCGGAGCCCGCAAGCGTCCCGTCGGAAAGCGTCGCCTTGTTTCCTGTCTTAAAGACCTTCTGCCCTCCGAGTTCATACTCCCCGTCCGGCATTCCGCAGGCTTCCATGGAATCGCTTATCGCAACTGCCCTGTCGGGACCGAAAAGCTTGATGGCGGAGCGGATCACTGCAGGGTCAAGATGCAGACCATCGCAGATCATCTCAACAAACACCTTTTCATCATCCGCCGCAGCTCCCACAAGCCCCGGAGCTCTGTGCAGGAAAGGAGGCATAGCGTTGAACAGATGCGTCACATGGTCCGCGCCTCTGTCAAAGGCCTCTTTTGCTATTCTGTAATCGGTGCTTGTGTGTCCTAGCGAAATGTGCACTTCGTCATGGACCTTGTCCACAAAATCAAGCGCGCCTTCGGTTTCCGGCGCGAGCGTCACAAGCTTTATCCTGTTTCCCGAAAGGCTGTTCAGCCTTCTGAACATATCAGCATCCGCAGGCTGTATATAGTCTGCGTTCTGGGCGCCTTTCTTTTCCTTGCAGATGTAGGGGCCCTCCATGTTGATGCCGATGAACCTTGCCATATCGGGGCTCTGCTCCTTTAAGGCAGGGTTTGTAAAGATCTTTGAAAGCCTGCCCTCGTCATAGGTCATCGAGGTCGGGCAGAACGAAGTCACACCGCGGCTTTTTTCATACTTTGCTGTGGCTTTTAAGCCCTCGGGGTCCGCATCGCAGAAATCATGCCCCACCGCGCCGTGCGTATGCACATCCACAAGCCCCGGGATCACATAGCAATCCGACGCGTCGATGACTTCCGCAGAGTCCTCGGCAGTTTCCGTGATGATACCGTTTGCGGTAAACACATCACGCTTTACAAATCCCTTGTTTTCATCAAAAACAAGGCCGTTTTTTATGACCATTTCTCATAACCTCCCCAAAAAAGACTCATTCCGCCGCGTCCGCGAGAATGTCCGAAAGATAGTACATCACGGCGCACTCGGCGTCCTGCCATATCCTCAAGCTGCGCTTCACCGCGCAGACCAGATATCCTATTGTCTTTTTCTGTTTTCTTATCCTTGCTATCAGCGCGGACTCAAAGCCGTTTTCCTTAAGCGCGGAATAAAAGGAGGGAGAATTTTCTTCCACACGGGAAAGCGTGCTCTCCGAGAAAATGTCTTCATCCATTATCCCTTCTATATCCCCGGCTTCGGCGACAAAGCTGTCATCGTTCACCGCGCGCATTTTGCCGTCCTCTCCCACAAAATAAAGATCATTTACTTTCAGAGTCTTTGTAAAAAACGGAGTTACGGCTTTAAGCTTTTCTTTGAGACTTTCTTTTTCCTCAAGCACCTCACGGAGCTTGCTCATCGTGGGGTATATACCATAATTTGCCTGCCTGGTTATATCAATGTTTTTGTGCCTTTCCGGATCGTAAACGGAAAAACAGTTTCTTCCCTTTGCCTTTCCGTGATAGAGCATTTTGTCGATCAGACTGAACAGATCGTCAAAATTGCCCGCATCCCCCGGGAATGACGCCACACCGGTAGTCGCGGTGATATATGAAGTGCCTTTTTTAAGATCCATGTCGACGCGTACGGCGCCCGATTCACTGTAAAGCCTTTCAAGAAAAGCTTTTCTTTCCTCTCCCTCGGTATGCTGCAGGTCCACCAGGAGCAACTCATCGCCTCCGAAACGCCCGATAAGCCCGCACTCAGCCGTAAAATCGGCAAGTCTTTCGGCTACGGTGATGAGCACCTCATCCCCGGCGCTGTGACCGAAGGTGTCGTTGATGCTCTTGAAATTATCCAAATCTATCATAGCAAAAGAAAACGGTCTTCCTTCGTCTATGAGACTCTGCACAAACTTCATCGCATAGGAACGGGAAAGTATCCCCGTCAAAGGATCCAATATCTCATCCAGACAGATGTCATCGATCAGCTTGTCAAAAAAAGCGTATTTTCTGAGTCTTTCAAAGGTATAGACAACGCGGGCGTTTTCGGCTCTGTGCCTCAGCACATCCGTGATATCCACAAAGCTTCCCACAAGGCCGATGATCTTGTTTCCGTTGTACAAAGGACGCTTTGAAGCTATGATGTCGCGCTCCTCGCCCCTTATGATGCATTTTCCCTGTACCTTGTAAGTGCTCCTTCCGGAAAGGACTCTCAGCTCGTCCTGTCTGAAGGGCTCGGGGTCCGAATGCCACCCCATATCCTCATCGGTCTTTCCTATCAAAACATCAGCCGATTCAAAGCCGTAATAATCAAGGAATGCCTGATTTACGCCAAGGAAGCGCCTTTTCTTGTCCTTCCAGAATACACAGTCCTGCGAAGTGTTTATGATGCTGTCAAACAGTTCCAATGTCATTTCCATTGCGGATACCTTTTCCTTTACATACGCTGTTGTTTATTATATCATGTTTTTTCGTGAACACTCATTAAAAAAATGAAAAATATATTTAATGAACATATTCAAAAAAAGATGTATAATGATACAAAAACTTGGCAAGAGGGACAGAAAATGGTACACATCATTTCAGACAGCACATGCGATCTTTCCAAAGAACTCATTGAAAGGTACAAAATACAGATCATCCCGCTGTACGTAAGGCTCGGCGACAAGGAATACAAAGACGGTGTAAATATCACGCCCCAAGAGCTCTACAAATGGTCGGACGAAAACGGCGCCACGCCCAAGACCGCAGCACCGAACATCCCCGACATCCAGGAATATATAGACAAAAACAGCGACGACGAATATATCATCTTTACCATCTCCTCCTCAATGTCCGCAAGCTTTAACAACTGCAGAATGGCCGCGGAAGACCTGGGTATGGAAAAACACGTCTTTGTCATCGATTCAGCAAATCTCTCCACAGGCATCGGTCTGCAAGTGATAAAAGCCGCAGAGCTCGCGTCTCAGGGAAAGAGCGCGGCGGAGATAGTGTCCTGTATCGAAAAGATAAGAGATAAAGTCAGAGCAAGCTTTGTGATAGACACACTTGTCTATCTGCACAGAGGCGGAAGGTGCTCAGGCCTTGCGGCGCTCTTAGGCTCCGCATTAAAGCTGCACCCGCGCATAGCAGTAGAAAACGGTGCCATGCATCCCGAAAAAAAATACAGAGGCTCAGGCCTTAAGTATGTGATGGATTATGTGAAGGACATGGAAAACGCTCTTAAAAATGCCGAAGCAGACCGCGTTTTCATCACACATTCGGGATGTGACAAAGCCGTAGTCGATGCCGTTAAAGAATATCTCAAAAGCCTCGGTATCTTCAGTGAGATCCTTGAGACAAAAGCCGGCGCGGTGATCTCTTCCCATTGCGGTCCGGGCACACTCGGCGTGCTGTTTATCTCAAAATAATCCATACTGTACAAAAAAGCCCCGACCGCTGTGATCGAGGCTTTATCTTTATTATGACCTGTATGCGGTTTTTATCTGATTTATTGCGGAAAGCAGCACCAGCTCTCTTTCGACGCTCCCGGGCGCCGTATGTAGGGCTTTGTTCGCACAGTCCTTTGATATCTCAAACACCTGTGTTTCCTCAAGCCTGTCCTTTTGAGACACATGAAGATAAGTGATGGTCTCAACGGTCTTTGCAAACTCGCGTGTGGACTGCTCGCCCGAATCTCTCAGCAGGTTCATGAATTTCTTTATGAAACTCATCTTTCCCGAAAGGCTCGCGCTCTCAAGCACAGCCGGATCGAACATGGACGGATATCTTGAGTCCCCGCCCTGCTCCTCTTTGGGTTTGGAAGCTTCCATGGCTTTTTTCAATTCAAGTATGGTATTTGCGTTTTTTTGATCCATATCTGCCCTCACGGTGTGATTGTTGTGTTCAAACGGTCTTTTTCAGCCGACCGCATTGATTATACCACGTTGAGGTCATGTTTACCATACCTTTTTGGATCAGTACTGAAACAGATAGCTTCCCGAATGCCCTTCCGTACTGAGCACGATCTTTACTTTTCCGTCTGCTTTTACGTCAAATTCCGCGTCACCGTCAATGTTTTTTTCATATACGACATTTCCGCCCTCTTTCTCAGTGATCTTTATGTTCAGGCTTCCTGATTTTGTCGTGATGACGCAGTGGATCGTGTCGGAATCCTTTGATGGGCTAAGCGTGTGTGTGGATGTGCCTGTTATTTTTGAATATTTCCCGCTGAACTTATGTATGCCATCGTTTCCGATAAATCCAAGGCGTATGCCGGAACGCATCGACTCCGGCGCAAATATCTTCAAAAGTACAACTGCCGCGAGTATCAGCACCATTACGGGTATCATGACTTTAAGGTTTCCTGTTCTTTTCATTTTCATTCCTCCACTCTGTTCTTTTCCACGCGGCGTATCTTAACAGCATTGATGATGATCGGCACCACGCCTAAGACCGCCAGAACGCCGAAGACCGCGACCACAGGTATAAACGGCCACGAAAGGATCACACCGACAAGCATAAAGAAGACCATGTAATACCAGGGGTAGCTTATGCGTCGGTAATAATCCGCAAGGTCTTCGCTTTCCGTGTGCAGTTCGAACGGCTTTCCGTCATTTTCCTTTTCGACTATCAGAAGCTCCTTGTTGAAGGTCGAGCGCGTAGTCGAGACTCTGTCGCCTTTTTCCGCCCATGGACGGTAAGTCACCTTGAAAACGGAGTAGTCAAGGTTCATGTTCTTAAAGAACACTCTGTATCCCAGCTCCTCCAGAAACTCCTTGTATCTTTCCTCTTCCTCGAGAGACTTGTCGCCCACATATTCCACTGTATAAACATACTTTCCCGGCTCGCACTCTTCAAACTCGTATTCCAGTTTTCCCGTTTTTACAAGTCTGTAGCCCTTTTCCGCCATGGAATTCAGCCATTTGGCCTGAC
>JAEENL010000026.1 GCA_016283775.1 Lachnospiraceae bacterium
GTTACCGACGAATACGGCAACAGCGTGCTGCAGCCCGCATCCCTTTTAAACGGATACACCGATCTTAAAAAGGCCATAGCAAAGATCGTAAAGATCGTGACCATATGCTTTACGCTCCTGGTATCAGTGGTCTGCATGCTGAACCTCTACAATTCCGTGATGGGAAGAAAGATAGAACGACACAGGGAACTCGCTGTACTCCGTACTGTAGGTACAACGGAAAAGCAGATCGGAAAAATGCTCACGCTTGAAAATCTGCGGCTTCTTGCCAGATCCCTCATCTATTCCGTTGTAATTTCCGGTGTGTTTGTGATATCATTACACAAGATAGTTTCATCGCGCTTCGGAAGGATATTGTTCAGACTGCCCGTGGGCATCACGTTGCTGATCACAGCAGCCTGCGCCGCCGGACTCGCTGTTTTCACCTGGATCGCATACCGCAGATCCGGTGACAGAGAGCTTATCGAAGAAGTAAGAAACGACAATGTATGATATGTGGAGGTATCACGGTGAAGGTCTTCATCGCGGAGGATGATCCGATAATCGTAGAGGGCTTGAAAATAGCGCTCACTCAGGAAGGATATGAGGTCGAGAGCTCGTCATGCGTCGCGGAGGCTCTTAAAAAAACAGAAAATGTGGACGAGTACACGATCTGTCTGCTTGACGTGATGCTACCCGACGGAGACGGCTATCAGATCTGCAAGGCCATCCGTGAACGTTCCGAGATACCGGTGATCTTTCTCACTGCCTTCGATGATGAGGTGCATACGGTCCTCGCGCTTGAAAAAGGCGCGGACGACTATATCGCAAAGCCGTTCCGCATACGTGAGCTGATCGCAAGGATGAAGGCTGTGATAAGGCGGAGCGGACGCGCGGAGGCTGCTAAAGCTTCCGGAACGCAGGCCGATGCCACATCAGCGAATACCGCGGAAAACGTCGATGTCACTATGGTCGGGAACAACGAAGTGAACGTGATGACCGGAAAAGTCATGCGAAACGGCACGGAGGTATTTCTCTCCGCAGTCGAATACAGGCTCCTTCTCACATTCATCAGAAACAAGGGCCACCTTCTCACAAGACAGCAGATATTAAGCGACATGTGGGATTCCGCAGGCGATTTTGTAAATGACAATACGCTTACGGTTTATGTAAAAAGACTTAGAAACAAACTGGAGGAAGATGGCTCGGAGCCCCTGATACAGACTGTCAGGGGCATCGGCTATCGTATGGTCTGATGCGGTACGTCTGGCCCGTGCTCGCCGCAGTTTTTGGCATCGCATTTTTTGCAACGCTTGCCGTTACACTGATCAGAGCAAGACGCAGGAAAAATCTCATACGTGAGCTCACCGATTATATCACAAAGGTGCAGGACTTCGACACTCTGCCCGATATGGGAAAGATCTCCGAAGGTGACTTTGGCATACTCCAGAGCGAGATATACAAGGTGGTCACAATACTCCGCGAAGAGTATTCCTCCGAACGCGGGCAGAAAAAATATATGTCCGACATGATGAGCGACATTTCGCACCAGTTCAAAACGCCGCTCACAGCGATCTCGATAGTCACTGAGCTTCTGATGGCTCCTGAGGTGTCAGAAGCGCAGCGTCTGGACTATGCTTCAAAGATCGAATCCCAGACCGACCGCATGACATGGCTCATCAGGAACCTTCTCACGCTTTCCCAGCTTGAGGCGGGAGTCCTCGAAATGAAGAACGAGGAGATCGTCCTTAAAAAACTGATGGATGAGATCGCGGTAAGCCTTGAAGTGATGGCCGAGGCAGCGGATGTTTCGCTTGAGATAAAGATCCCCGGAGAGATCGTGATAAAAGGCGATAAACGCTGGTTCGGGGAGGCACTCACCAATATCATAAAAAACGGCATAGAGCATACTCCTGCGGGCGGACATGTGAGTGTATCGGCCACGCAGAACAATATCGTTTCGTGCATAAAAATAGCGGATGACGGCAAGGGCATAAGCCCCGAGCATCTTCCGCATATCTTTGAAAGATTTTACAAAGCGGGTAACGACTCGCCAAACAGCGTGGGTATAGGGCTCGCCATGGCAAAACAGATCATAAACAACCACGGCGGCCGCATAGAAGCTGAAAGCAATGAAGGCCGGGGAACCTGCTTCATCCTAAAAGTGTGAGCAGAGTTTTTAACGAATACTCCGTTGCGGCTTCACGCACTTCGTTTCTGCTGATTCCCTTAAACACCTTTGTGCTTGTAGTGACTTTTCCGTCAACATAAAAACCGAAGCACACTGTGCCCATGGGAATGTCGACGGTCCTGCCGTCCGGGAGCACCTGCGTCGCGCCGCCCGAAGGCCCCGCATATCCGGTTGTGGATGCCGCCACTTTGGTGCCCGCCTGCAAAGCGCGTCCGCGCGCCATCTCGGCTGCGACTTCTTCACTCACCACATTGTAGTCTTCAATGGTCTTTGCGCTGACACCGGCATATTTCATCTTTGCTTCGTTTGAGTAGGTCACTACCGACTCATCAATGACTTTTGAAGCGTCCGCAACGTTGATGATCCTTGCGGGGAGCATGCCTCCCGTGCAGGATTCCGCAAAGGATATCCTGTAGCCCTTTTCCATGAGTTTTTTAACGACCGCTTCTTCAAGAGAAATATCGCGGCCTGTCGTATTGCTGTTTTCTGCCATATATACCTCCTCTGCCCGGCACGATGTGATCCATGGCGCAGGCTGTTACTGATCACACACATTTTATCGCATTTTAAGGAGCAAGACAAATCCAAAATGGAAGACATTACAAAGACAATCACAAAGCGCTCGGAAGAGATCTTAAAGACCAAAGACCGCGTGATCATCGCGATCGACGGAAGGTGCGGCTCGGGAAAGACCACGGTCGCCGCAGAACTCTCAAAAGCCTTGGGAGCCGTTGTGTTTCACATGGACGATTTCTATCTTAGACGTGAGCAGAGAACTGAAAAGCGCCTTGCGGAGCCCGGCGGGAACGTGGACAGAGAGCGCTTTCTGGAAGAAGTCTTAAAGCCGCTTTCAGAAGGAGCGGAGACGATAGATTACAGGCCTTTTGACTGTGGCACATTTGAACTTGCGGATGTCCGGCACGTTCCGGTGGGAAAGATCGTTATCGTCGAGGGCTCTTACTCCTGCCATCCGGAGCTTTTTAAACTTTATGACCTGCATATATTCCTCACGATCTCGCGGAAAGAACAGGAGGAACGCATACTCCGCCGCGAGGGAGCGGAAAAGACCGAGATGTTCAAAAGCAGATGGATACCGATGGAGGAAAGATATTTTGACGCTTTTGACATCGAGGGAAAATGCGAAATCGTCATAAACAACGGAAGATACGGATTCTATGGCATGGACACGAAAGATGTTCCGCCCGTGGATGAGAAATACGCTGTAATAAGCGATCAGCGCGTGCTATATGCCCTGCTTTCGGACATATGGTGCCCCGCGACCTGCGCGCCCCGCATGCGCAGCAAATGGAGCCCCGAAAACAAGACTCTCGGACAGTGTTCCGTGACCGCATTTCTCGCGCAGGATATTTTCGGCGGCAAGGTATACGGCGTGCCCCTCACCGACGGGAATTTCCACTGCTTTAACAAGGTCGGCGATGTCATCTTTGATCTCACGAGTGAACAGTTCGGCGATGAAAAGCTCGACTATAACACCCTGCATGAACAGTCAAGGGATGTACATTTTGCAAAAAAAGAAAAATATGAGCGTTATCTTTTGCTTAAAGAAAAACTTGAAAAACGGCTTAACAGCAGGCTGTCGCAGTGATCTGCGGCAGTTTTTTTTCTTGCATTTTTGAAAAACACAAAAAAAGCTGTTGACATTCTTCTGTTATGGGTGTATATATAACACATAAACAGTTGTGAGAGCAAACGCTTATACATATAAACAGCGATTATCGCATCGCAACATTAAAACAAAAGAAAGGAGCTTGAGCTATTGAAGATATCACAGAGCAGCGGTGTTCCGATCTATAAACAGATAGCCGATGCCTTCAGGACGGACATACTTGCGGGAAAGTACTCCCAGGGCGAGTATCTGCCGTCCATCAGGGAACTTGCAAAAGACCTGAGGATCAGCGTCATCACTACCATGAAAGCATATGAGCAGCTTGAACTTGAAGGGCTGGTCACTGCTTCTCAGGGAAAAGGCTTTTATGTGAACGCTCAGGACAGCGAGATGCTTAAGGAACAGCACCTGCGAAAGGTGGAGGATTCGCTCCTCGCGGCCATAGACGCTGCGGAGATAGCGGGCATGAGCGGCGGCGAACTCATCGAAACACTGAAAACACTGATAGAAATGAGAGATCAATAATAAACGGAAATGTACAGGGAAAGGATAATCATGGAAAAACAGGTAATTGCAGCAAAAAACATTGAAAAGAAATACAAAAATTTCACACTCAGCGTTCCTGAGATGAACATCCCTTCGGGATTTGCGACAGCGCTCATCGGCGAGAACGGAGCAGGTAAGACCACGCTCCTTAACATTCTTACCGGCATCAGGAACGACTACAAGGGAAGCATTCAGTACTTCGGACAATACAGCGAAAAGGAAATGGAAAAAACCGCTGAAGTAAGAGAACGCATTGGCTACACCGGAACAGACAATTACTACCTCCCGAACTGGACCGTTGGGCAGGTCTGCAGCCTTTCAAAGCTTTTGTTCGAGCATTTCCACGAAGACAGATTTAAGAAATATTGCGATGACCTTGCCATTTTCGGCGGCAACGCATATGACGGCAGGAAAAAAGTGAGCGCGCTTTCCGACGGCACAAAGACCAAGCTCATGCTTGCGGGCGTGCTCGCAAGAGACACCGATCTCCTTGTGCTTGACGAGCCTGCATCGCCTCTCGATCCTCTTATGCGTGACAAGCTCTGTGAGCTTATCCGCGACTATCTCAACTCCGGCGAAGGAAAGAGCGTGTTCTTCTCCACTCACAACATTTCCGACATGGAGGGCGTTACCGACTATGCCATCATCCTTGAACAGGGAAAGATAGTTGAACAGGGCTTTGTAGAGGACCTGAAAGAGAAATATATCCTGGTAAAAGGCGAAAAAGCCGACATCGAAGCGGCCAAAAAGATACTCTACACCATCACCACATCAAATTACGGCTTTGAAGGCATTTGCCTTGCGGAAGATCTTGACAAGCTTGCGGGCATGGATGTTGTCACCGAGACACCCAATCTTTTTAAGATCAGCGTGGCAGTCATGAAGCGCAATTCGCTCATTAAGTAGGAGGGGACCTGACATGAAAAGAACGGCGTGGAAATGTTTTACGTCATATGTTCCCACAAGCTATAAAGTGCTGATGATCGTCGGCACCGTTCTGTGCACGGCGCTCAGCGTATTCCTTGGGAGTATTTTGGGGATAATGGGAAATCTCATTGTGGGCTCTCTGGTAATGGTGATGCTGATACTGGTCGATTATTTCGCGTTTTCCGGCATTTCCGTAAGGTATCAGAAGCGTATGGAGATGTTAAAATCCTCCTTTAACGGAAATGAGGTCATAAGAAAGGCATTAGTGGTCGACCTGATCGCAAAGGCTGCATTATCGGTTGTGGTATATGCCGCCGGCATCATCGGCGCGGGCGGGATACCTGATATTAACGTCTTCCTGATGTTTACATCGTTTTACTTACTCTACATTGTGGTCAGCGCCATCTTTCTGATCTTCACAAGACGGAAAGGTCTCAGCATCCTTGTACAGATGCTTTTCTGCTACCTTGCTTCAAGCGCTGCCGGAGGGCTGTTCTTTGCGCTTGTTGCCACCCAGCAGGGAGTGGAGAGAGTGACCGAAAAATTTGAGGGCGGAAGTATCATTGCGAGCGCGGTCATCCTGGCATTACTGGTGGTATTGATCGCAGTCGGCGCGATACTTTTGTACAAAGACAGTTATAAGGGGTATCTGAGCGGTTTTTCGGATGATACCGATAAAGATAAAAAAGCGGCAAAGGCTGCATGATCGGAGGATTATATGAGATCACTCATTAAATATTTTAAACTGATACAATATGGGCTGCAGGTAAGGATGATGATAGCGTTTACTTTCATTTTCCTGGGGCTCGGCATCCTGTTTGAGGTGTCCGGAGTATTCAACGACTCCAACATGGGGCTCAGCGGCCTCTACATGGGTCTTGCCGGCATGTATATGTATCAGCTGGTGATAACCACAGCTGTTTCAAAGTTTATCAAGGCATCTCCCATGAAATATGAGATATTGACAAAGGCGCCCGTGCTCGTGACGATCTTCCCTCTCATAATCACCTTTACGATCTTTGCGCTGCTCAGGATCTTTTACTCTGTAAGGGTAAGAGGCGCGCAGCTGGGATCCGACGGTGTGGCACTGGCATACATCGGCATCCTTCAGGCAGCGGTCGTAGCCTTTCTGATGTTCATCTATCTCGGCTTTTGCTATAAGAATTTCATCTTAAGCCTTGTACTTACCATGATCATCCTTCTTCCTCTCATATTTGGATCACAGCTCCCCATAGTTACGAGATTTGAGATCGATATGTTCAGAAAGATGTCGGACGCTTTTTCCGAGGGCGGCGCACTCGCCGTGATCATGATACTGTCATACATCCTTTTGGGGATTGGAGCGCTCGGGTGCTATCTGGTAAACAAACTCACCTACAGGATGGAACTTTCGGAACTGGCTTACAGAAACGCAATGAGACAGGCGGCAAAGAGCTGATCGGACAGACCGCGATGATTTGAACTTTTGGGGGCAGACATGAATATAAACCAGCTGAAATACGTACTTGAGACCGCCGCGTCACATTCCATGAGAGAAGCTGCGACCCGCCTCTTTGTGTCGCAGCCGGCCCTCTCCTCGAGCATACGCGAACTGGAGGATGAGCTTGGTATCGTCATCTTTGAGCGTACGAACAAAGGAATAAACCTCACGGTGGAGGGCAGTGAATTCCTGGCTTATGCGAAAAAGGCCGTAGGACAGTACGAGGTGCTTGAGGACAGATACCGTGTGAGCGAAAGGGACAAGGAGCATTTCTCGGTATCCACGCAGCACTACAATTTTGCGATCAAGTCCTTTACAAAGGTCATCGAGCGCTTTAAGCCGGAAAAATACACTTTTTCCATTCACGAGACCAAGACCAATGAAGTGCTGCTCCATGTGCGTGACCTTAAGAGCGAAGTCGGCATAGTGTCTTACTCCGGAGCGAACGAGGACATGATAAGAAAACTCATGAAGGAGTATATGCTTGAGTTTACGCCGCTGATGCGAAGAGAGACCTACATGTATGTCTGGAAAGGGCATAAGCTTGCAAAGCGCAAAAGCATCTCCATCGATGAACTTGAGGATTATCCTTGTGTTTCCTTTGACCAGAGCGGAACGGGCGGCTTCTATCTGAACGAGGAAGCAATGGCGGATCATGACTTCAAAAAGCTCATAAAATCCGATGACCGCGCCACCACAATGGAGATACTTGCCGAGCTCGGAGGTTACTCCATAGGTTCGGGGATGCTCGCAGAAGAGGATGCCGTGCTGCAGGGCATGGTATCGGTAAAGCTCAAGGAAGAGGATCCTCTTACGATAGGCTATATCCTAAGGCGCGGAAGCAGTCTTTCAAAGTACGGTGAGGCTTACGTGGAGGAACTGCTTAACTACAAAGAAATATAGGAGATATGCATTGTATACGGGCGGAGAACAGTACTTTCCGCCCTGTTTTTTTGTCTGTTTTTCGTGATAAGCGGAGGTTATCACGGGCGATAAAAACGCGGTAATTTTCAAACCGGGGATTCAGTGGTAATATCATGCCCAACAAAAGGGAAAACACAAAAAACCTTTTAGTATCTTTGAAAGGAGTCACGACTATGAGACGCTATACCGTAAACACCATGAACATGTGCATGTGTCGAATGCTTTGCTCCCGGGCGGTCTGTACGGCGGAGTGTAGGCACAGGTTGTCGTGCACTCTTTTACGATCATAGTCTGTAAGGATATGTTGTATGCCGCGCCCGGGAGTAATGTGACCGGGCGTTTTTATTTTTTAAAAAAGGAGAACACAAAAATGAGCAGCACAGCTTTAAACGAGAACATTACAGGAAACGCATGCGGACTTGCCGCACACAGAGAAAATAAGGAACCCCTGAGCTTTGGATTTCCCGGAGAACGCTTCGGCTTTACCGAGGAACTTGCGGACAAGCTTGCCGCAGAGAGAGGCGTAAGGGTACGTCCCAACGAGACGATCAGCGAGATCGACGAACGCGGAGTATTTGTAAGGCAGGCAAATTCTTTTATCACACCCTTTGGTGAAAAAGAAGGTGAGTTCAAGGCGGAAGCAAACCGCTACAAGATATTCTGGGCACACGGCTGCCACTGGTCAAACCGCCCCGTTATCGTAAGAGACATCCTGGGGCTTGAGGACGTGATCGACGACATCGCTACCACAGGCACAGGAAAATACGGCCATGGCTTCGTAGATCAGAAGGATTTCAAGGATCCCACGACAGGAGCATATTTCCTTTCGGAGTTTTATGAGAACGCAAAGCCCGGTTTTGAGGGCAGAGCGACAACTCCCACACTGGTGGATGTGGTGGAGAAAAAGGCAGTGAACAACGATTATCACCGTCTTACAAACTATATCGAAGTGCAGTTCAGAAAGTTCCAGAAAACAGACATAGACCTTTATCCGAAGGCATACAGAAAAGAGATCGACGAGTTCAACGACTGGCTTTTCCCCACGATAAACAACGGCC
>JAEENL010000027.1 GCA_016283775.1 Lachnospiraceae bacterium
CGGGACCACAGAGAGAAAAGGAGTTCTGATAAGTATCTTTGCGGGATTTGTGGGGGTGATATGTCACATCGCGCTTGATATCGATGCGGACTATGCCACACTCTTTGCGTCGACGCTGCTCATATACTATCTGTCACTGTATATCCTCACTACCAAAGAGGACACACTCACTCATCTTTTAAACCGTCAATGTTATTATTACGACTCAAAGCGGCTCAAGGATCAGATCACGGCCGTCGTATCCGTGGATATGAACGACCTGAAAAAGATAAATGACAATCAGGGGCATGCCGCCGGTGACACGGCACTTAAGACAGTGGCCGACTGTCTCACAAAGACCAAAACAAAAAGCAAAAAGGTCTATCGTATCGGCGGTGACGAGTATGCCGTGTTTTACATGGGCAAGAGCGAGGAGGATGTAAAACAGGATATCAAAGAGATGCGCGAAAATCTCGCACAGACACCTTACGTTTGCGCTTTCGGTTACCAGATGGTGACCGATAAAGAACACGATATCCATAAAGCAATGACTCATGCCGATCAGGAAATGTATTCAAACAAGGCAAAGCTCAAAGATACCGATGAGCGGCGGATCGCAGCACATAAGGAAGCTACCATCCGTGTCATGCACGAAGCCTTGGGGTCGGGCATGTGGGGCATGGAGTTTGACAAAGAAGGCAATATGATCTCTGTCGAATGGAGCCCCGAATTCAGAAAGATGGTCGGATATACCGACGAGAACGATTTCCCGAACAGGCTGGATTCCTGGGTGAATCTACTCCATCCCGAAGACAAACGTGCTGTCTTAAAGGAATTTAACGACACCATATTGGACTACTCGGGCCGCAAAAACTACGATGTGGAATACAGACTTATGGTCAAAAGCGGCGAATGGAGATGGTTCCACGCCCTCGGAAGGCTTTTGCGCCGTGAGAACGGAGTGCCGCTATCCTATGTTGGCATGTTTGTTGACATAACAGAGCAGAAGGAAAAAACAAAATGAAAAGATATGATGTGATATGCATAGGTACAACGCTCATAGATTCGATCATCAAAGGGTTTGACCCGAATCCTGTTTCCGCGTCCGGTTTTCGCGCAGAGACAGGAGACCTTTGCGTCGGCGGTGAAGCGGTAAACGAAGCGGTAACTGCGGCAAAACTCGGGCTGAAAACAGGAATATTGTGCTCTCTGGGGCTTGACGCCGCCGGAGATATGATCATAGCGGAACTTACGCGAAACGGCGTGGACACAGGAAAGATCCTGCGTTCTGAGGAACATCACACTCCTGTCACCACGATGTTTGTGAACGACGACGGCACCAGGAAGTCCGTGACAAATACGGCTCACAGGTACAATTTCAGGCCGGATCTGCACACAGAGCTGTTTACGGATGCAAGGGCAGTGATACTCGGCTCACTTTTCCGGGCACCTTTTGACGATCCGCAGATCATTCTTGCTGTCGTGAAAGCCGCGAAGGAAGCCGGAGAGATCGTGGTGGCTGATACAAAACTCCCGAATTTCCGTGTCCTTAAGCTTTCTGACATCAAAGATTCCCTTCCTTTTATCGATCTGATCACGCCGAATGAGGACGAAGCAAAGCATTTTACAGGACAGAACGATCCCGAAGACATGGCAGACGTGTTTCTCTCATACGGAGTAAAAAACGTCCTGGTGAAGCTTGGCTCAAAAGGCTGTTTTTTCAAAAACAGGTCGGAAAAGATCATGCTTCCCGCATTTGATATCAAGGCTGTGGACGCAACAGGCGCAGGAGACAACATGGTTGCGGGATTTGTTTCGGAGCTTCTTCGCGGGGCTTCCGAGGCGGACGCACTGAAGTTTGCAAATGCCTGCGGAGCGATATGCACCACTGCGGTGGGCGCATGCACGGCAATAAAGAACAGAGAGCAGGTGCTGGCATTTATCGGCTGATAAAGAGGAGAACGAATGAGCGACAAGATATTCACACCCGTTAACCCCGATGCACAGGACTGTGTAAAGAATGTCCTTAAGTATCTTTCCGACATCACATACAGGCAGATAGTGACGGGACAGCATACCCAGACCCGTGCGCAGGAAGAGCTTCACTACATAGAGAAAGTCACGGGAAAACAGCCTGCACTTCTTGGGTTCGAGCTTCTTTCATATTCCCCGAACATCAACTATTTTGATACGGATGAAGAGTGCATGAAGGAAGTGGAGGAAAACTACGGGACACTGAAAAATGCATGGGAATGGGCTGAGCAGAAGGGCCTCATCACATTTACCTGGCACTGGTTTTCCCCTCTCGGAGGACGATCAAAGGCTTTTTTTACCGAAAATACCGATTTTGACGCCGTAAAGGCAGTGACCGAAGGAACGCCCGAAAATGCGGCGCTTCTTTCCGATATGGACACAATGGCCGGGATACTCAGGCCTTTTTGCGATAAACATATCCCCATACTCTGGCGCCCCTTTCATGAGGGCGAAGGAAAATGGTTCTGGTGGGGTGCAAAAGGGCCGGAGCCGTTAAAAAAGCTTTGGCGGATCATGTACGAACGCTTCACAAAACTGCATAAACTCAACAATCTCATCTGGGTATGGAATTCGCCTGCTCCCGAGTGCTACCCCGGGGATGATGTAACGGATATCATCTCGAGGGATATGTATCCTCCGGAGCACGAACACACAAGCTGTGCCAAGATGTATGATGACCTTATAAAGATCACTCGTCAGAAAAAGATCGTTCTGATAGGGGAGACTGGGACGCTTCCCTCAGCAGAGGACATAGTAACGCAGAAGGTCGGCTGGGCGAGTTATATGACATGGTCTCATGAATTCTGTATGAGTGAGAGATACAGCACGGCAGAGGTCCTTAAAAACATGTACGTAAGCCCGTATGCCGTTACAAAGGACAAACTCCCCGTGCTTTATTAGAAGAACGGAAAACACTGTATTGGCGGTAACGATATGTTTGAAAAAGAGATAATGATAGGCAGGACCCGCTTCAGTTCTACTGTCCTTATGGCCCCGCTCGCAGGATATACCTGCTTTCCCTTCCGCCTTATGGCAAGAAGGCTGGGTGCGGGAAGCGCCTATACGGAAATGGTGAGCACGGATGCCTTGAAATATAACGACAAAGCGACTTCAAAGCTTTTGTATACGGATGACCGCGAGACGCTGAAATGCGTGCAGCTTCTGGGCTCTGTCCCCGCAAGCTTTGAAAAGGCCGCGAGAAGCGATCTTCTTGCAAAATTTGATGTCATAGACATCAACATGGGCTGCCCCGTTCCGAATGTCATAAAGTCCGGTGAAGGCTGTGCGCTCATGGAAGACATTCCCAGGGCTTCAAAGATCATTGAAGCTTGTAAAAGGAGCGGAAAAACGGTCTCGGTGAAATGCCGTCTGGGGATGAATCCCCAAAAGATAGTGATCGAGGAATTCGCGAGGATGTGCGAAGCGTCCGGAGCAGATATGATCACGGTACACGGACGCACCAGGAACATGATGTATGACGGAGAGCCCTTGTATGAATATATAAGGCTTGCAAAGGCATCCGTAAAGATCCCCGTTTTTGCAAACGGCGGGATCGATTCTGTGGAAAAGGCCGCGGAAATGATGGAAAAGACAAAAGCCGACGGAGTGATGCTCGCACGGTACGGATTTGAAAATCCGCTTATTTTTTCTCTCCTCACAGGTAAAGCTGTCGTTGACACAAAGCGCAGCCTTATCCTCGAACAGCTGGATATTGCGGGCGAATGTTTTGATGAGCTGTCCGCACTCACATACATTAAAAAACTGGCATCATATTTCATGAAAAAACTTCCCGGCACAAAACGCCTCAAGCTTGAAATGTATAAGTGCGGGAGCCTTAAGGAACTGCGGGAGATTCTTTCTGAGATATTTGGGAGTGGTGAATGACAGAAGATATTTTCAAAATAGAAAACGGTGTGCTTGAAGCCTTTACGGGAGAGGACCCTGAAATAGTGATCCCCGAAGGCGTACACACCATCGGTGACGGCGTGTTCAAGGGCATGTCCTGGCTCCTTTCCGTGACGCTTCCCTCGTCATTAAAAAAGATCGGCGCGGGTGCGTTCAAGGGCTGCAGACAATTAAAAAGCATAAACTTTCCCGATGGACTGCAGGAGATCGGAGAATATGCGTTTCACAGGTGCCATGGGATTGAGGAGATGACCTTTCCGAAGTCCGTGACCAAAGTGGGAAGCTATGCTTTTTTGTACTGTGACCATGTGAGAAAAGCAGTCCTTGAAGGGCCAAAGCACCTGGAAAAAGCGACCTTTTCGCACAACCTTGAACTCCGCGAGATAACGCTTGACAAGGAAATTGACGATTCCAATTTCAATGATGAGGTCTTTGAAGGCTGTGTGCGTCTTCACCGCATCACTTTGTCCGGTGAAACATATGAAGTGGACGACCTGGTCAGGGCCATGAGCTCCGATTCGACTTTTCCCGGCACCATAAAGTCTATCGCAAAGAGCGTTTTTCATTCTCTTCAGATAGAGGACGGTGTGCTGCAGTCGTTCAATATAAATCTTAAGTCGATCTCACTCCCCGAGGGCATCACAGCTATAGGAAAAAGCTGTTTCTTTGACAAAAAAGGCATCGTGAACATCACGTTTCCAAAGACGCTCAAGGAGATCAGGGCAAACGCCTTCCTTAACTGCGTGAGCCTTGAGGAAGTCAATATACAGAGCGGTGACATCATTCTTGATGACAAGGCGTTCAGGGGATGCTGTAACCTGAAGCGTGTCAATATCACCGGAGACGCGGTCTGGGATAAAGAAAAACCTGCAACTTTCCTGCAACGCATAAGGGACCAGATCCTGGGGGATTTTTATATAAGCGGCAATATCCTTGTACGATACATGGGAGAAGAGGAACAGATCGTTATCCCGGACGAAGTGAAGATCATCGGCGAGCGGTGCTTTTTCGGTAACGAAAGGCTTAAGGTCGTCACATGTCCCAAGAACCTTGTCGAGATCCGCGAACAGGCGTTTATGGGATGCGTCACCCTGCAGAACGTGAACCTTTCCGATAAGCTTAAAAGAGTGGAAAGAGAGGCTTTTGCGGAGTGTAAAAAACTCTTGAAATGCAGTCTTCCCGAAACTCTGGAGTACATTGGAGAATACGCTTTCAGAAGATGTTTTACTCTGCCGCCTTTTAATCCTTGGCCCGAAAATGCAAGCATCTCGCCGTATGCCTTCTACAAAGCGGGACAGCTTGAAAAAGTGTGGTGCAAACAGGAAAAAAGCACAGAGACAGCCGACGAAGCGGCTGCGGAACAAAGTGACTTGAGAACGGACGCGCCTCTTGTGGAAAGGATCCATATCGCGCCCTATGCATTTGTTAAGGCAGCGGGCATAAAGACGTTAAAACTCACCAAAGTGAAAAGCATAGGAAAGTATGCTTTTGCCGCGTGTGAGGATCTTGAAGAGATAGATATCGACGCACCTGACTGTGTGGTTGAGAAGGGCGCGTTTTCAGGCTGTCCGAAATTGAAAAAAGTCTGCCTGCACATAAAAGAAATGGGAACCGGTGTTTTTTCCTACTGCAGAGAACTTTTTGAGGCACGCTTATCGGGAATATCGGTGCTTCCTGCGGAAACTTTTTCCGGATGCACGCATCTTAAGGGTTTTGAAGCGCATGAGCTCACAAGCATGGAAGACAGATGCTTTGACGAGTGCATCGACCTCGATCATTTTGATTTTGGACAGATCACATCAATAGGAGCAAGGGCATTTGAAAGATGCGATTCATTGACAAAGGTCACTCTCGGCAGCACGAAGTGCGGATATCACGCATTTGCGGACTGCGCGTCTCTTGAGGAGATCGCGCTGACTAACGGTACGGTGCTGCAAAGCGGCGTGTTTACCGGATGCACCGAAGTGAAGAACATCATCTTTGATTCAAAACGGTACAGCTTTGGCAGATTTTCCGACGGCCTGAACCATGTGGGAAATCCATATCCACTGCCTGTACGTGAAGTGATAGCGTCGATGTACTCCTGCTTTGAGATAGAGGACGCAGTCCGCCTTGTGGGCTACACCGGCGATTCTGTGAAAGTCACTGTGCCCGAGGACATTGAAGAGATAGCACAGGACGCGTTCAGGGATCATCTGCGCCTGAAGGATATCGTGATCCCGCCTTCCGTAAAGATCTTCGGAAGCCATGCGTTCTCGCATACGGCATGGCTTGACGGACAGCGTAAAGAAAACGAGACGATCGTTATAAACGATGTCCTTATCGATGGCGCGGGCTGTAAGGGAAAAGTGGTCATACCGGATGATGTGAAAAGGGTTGCAGGCTGGGCTTTTGCCGGAAATATCGACATCACGGAGCTTGTGATACCGTCCGAAAGGATCTCGATCGAGTCGCTCTCGTTCAGAAACTGCCTGAATCTTAAAAAGATCACCGACTGGAACGGGCGGGAATATGCGTTGAACAGCGTTTGCGACATCGATGATGCGGGATATCCCGACCTCATAAAAAGAATCTTTTCGGAGTGCATAAACTGCTTTAAACTCGACAAAGACAGGAAACTCATCGAAAGCACAGGAAATATCACAAGGCTTGTGTTCCCCGAAGGAATAAGGGCTGTGGGCGATTCCGTCTATAAAGACTGCCACCTCCTTGAGACCATCGCGTTGTCGGGGGAAACCGAAACAATAGAGAGATCTGCGTTTGAGAACAGTAAATGGCTGAAGGCTGTTACGCGCGCGGGCTCCGTAAAGAGCATCGGGGCGATGGCTTTTTCCGGCTGCCAGTCACTTGAAAGCATTGATGTCTCCGAAAAACTTGAAGAACTTGGCAAAAGATGCTTTGAACACTGTGTGAGCCTTAAGGACATCAGCCTTTCGGGAAACTTAAGGACCATACCGGAGAGGGCGTTCTTCAGATGCAAATCCCTTAAAACGATCTGTATCCCGAAGTCCGTAAAGACCATTGAGCCCGAGGCATTCGCGTTTTGTGAAGGACTTCTGGAGGCGCGGATACCCGCTGAGGCTGAGATTTCCGAGAGCGCCTTTAAATACTGCGATGCTCTCCGTATAACAAAATATTGACCGAAAGGTTTGACTTATGAGATACCGAAAACTTGGGAAGACAGGACTTGTAGTGTCGGAACTCGGCTTTGGGACCATACCGATCCTCAGCGGCCGCGTTCCTGTACTGCCGGAGTATTTCAGTCCGGACACTGACACCGCCGTGGCCATCATGAAAAAAGCCTTTGACTACGGCTGCAATTTCTATGACACCGCGATCCCCGAGGAATACGGCGATGCGGAGATGAAGCTTGGAGTATTTGCAAAGACCGTTGACAGAAAAAAGATCGTCATTTCCGATAAGGCGAGATTTTACGGCGGGGGTGACATCTACAGAGAAGTGCTTCGTTCTGTCGACAATCTCGGGACAAAGCCGGATATATATTTTGTACATCAGGTGGATGAGAGCAATGTGGACGAAGTGCTTGGAAAAGGCGGCGCGCTGGATGCCCTGTACGACCTGAAGAGAGAAGGAAAGATCGGCTTTACGGGAATCGCTTCGCACTACTATGACGTGCTCCTTCGGGCCGTAAAAGATCCCCGTGTCGATGTGCTCCAGGGAAGCGGCAATATCCTTGAACGCGGGATGCTTGACCGCATCAGCGGGGAAGAAGCCTTCAAGGGAAAAGGCTTTATCCTGAACAAAGTCTATGCTGCGGGGCTTCTCATCGGGCCTTTTTCCGTGGCGGAGCTTATCGGAGGGATACTCGGATATCCGTTTTCGAGCGCCCTTCTCGGCGTAGGCACATTTGAGCAGGCTGAAGCAGCTTTTGGAACGGAATATCCTCCGCTCACCTTTTCCTTTGAAGAGGTGTTGAAACGCCTGAAGAACAGCTTTGATCCGATAGAATGCGCCCGCTGTCAAAGGTGTGTGTGCCCCTTCGGACACGAGATTCACACAAGCTTCAGGCAGTTCAATTATTTTCACCTCGGAAAAGAATATTGGGCAGCGGGAAAACTCAAAATGGATCTGGAACAGACCTATGCGCATTGCAGGACATGCGAGGACAAGCCTTGCATGAAGGAATGCCCGAGAGGGCTTTATGTACCGGAAGAGATCGGGCGTATACACGGGCTCCTCGAGGCATACGGCAATGCGTGAGAGGTACTTGGCTGTGATCACAATTTAAACGAAAGGGGAAGGCAGAATGGAGTTTGTCTGCAAAAACAACAGGATAATTTTTACAAGAGAAGGCGAGACCGGAGAGATTTCAGCCGTACACGAGGGCTGTATAAGGTTCAGGGCAACCGCATCGTCAAAACTGAACGATGAAAACTGGACACTTGAGCCGCGGGAAACACCGGCCGAAACAGGAAGCGACGGTAGATCCGCCTGGCTTAAAACGGGGGATCTTAAGGTATGCCTTGAAGACAACGGAAGGCTCACGTTTTTTGACAAGGACCGCGTGATATTAAAAGAGCAGCCCGAGCAGACCTTCGGTTATTCCTTCAGGAACTACAGAAGCATCGGGAGCGGGCTCTGGAAGGTCCGTGTCACCTTTGAAGCCCGGGAAGACGAGGATTTCTTCGGACTCGGGCATGAGAGGATGAACGTGTTCAGCAAAAAAGGCTGCACGGTGGACCTTCAGCATCTTAACACAAAGACGAGCATCCCTTATGTTTATTCGTCTCTGGGATACGGTTTCCTTTGGAATCTGCCGTCCACGGGAACGGTCGAGCTTGGCATGAACCGTACCAGATGGAAGAGTGACTGCACCAAAGCGGTCGATTTTACGGTGCTTCTCGGAAAACCCGCAGAAGCGTCCGAAAAACTTGCGGATCTCACGGGACACGCACCGATGATGCCTGAGTGGGGCATGGGCTTCTGGCAGTGCAGACTGAGATACGAGACTCAGGAGGAAGTCCTCAGAGTAGCCCGCAAATGTAAGGAGCTGGACATCCCTGTTTCAGTGATAATAATCGACTATTTCCACTGGACCGAGCAGGGAGATTACAAGTTTGATCCCAAATACTGGCCCGATCCCAAAGGAATGGCAAAAGAGCTTCACGACATGGGAATAAAGCTCATGGTATCGATGTGGCCCACGATCAACGAGCACAGTGAGAACTACCGCTATATGGTCGACCGCAACATGCTTATGCGCACCGCTTCGGGAAGCAACAGAGTGTTTGATTTTTACGGGCCTCAGGCCGAGATAGATCCCACAAATCCCGCAACGCGCGAATATGTATGGGAGCGTCTGAAGGAAAACTACATAGACAACGGCGTTGACGGACTTTGGTTTGATGAGGCCGAGCCCGAGATACATCCCGAGCATTTTGACAATCTCATCATGTACCGCGGGCGCGGGGACGAGGTGGCGCTTCTCTATCCGTATCATTACGCGCAGCTTGTGTATGACGGAATGAGAAAGATCGGCCGTGATGACATTGTCACGCTCACAAGGAGCGCCTACACGGGAGCGCAGAAGTTTGGCGCACTGGTGTGGTCGGGAGACATCCTTTCGACCTTTGAGAGCCTTGAAGAACAGGTAAAGTCGGGCCTCAACATGGCAATGTGCGGTATACCCTGGTGGAATACCGATATCGGCGGCTTTTACGGAGGAAATACCGCGACGGAGTATTTCAGGGAACTGATAGTGCGCTGGTTCCAGTACGGTGTGTTCTCTCCCGTCATGCGTCTCCACGGTTCGAGAGACGGACACGACAGGTCACGCGACATAAAAGAGCCTACCGGTGGTGAGAACGAGCTTTGGAGCTTCGGCGAGGACAACCTGCCCGTTCTGAGGAAACTTGTAAAACTCAGATATCGCCTTGTCCCCTATATAAGTGAGTGCATGAAGAACGCATCCGAAAAAGGACATCCCGTAATGCGTCCCATGTTCTTTGACTTCCCTGATGACAAGGAATGCTACAAGACCGGAGATCAGTACTTGTTCGGACCCGACATACTTTTTGCACCGATAGTAAAGAGAGGCCAGACATCAAGAAAGGTATATCTTCCCGAGGGCGAGTGGGTCCTTACAAAGGACAAAAAAGAATACAGGGGCGGACAGTATGTTGAAGTGAACGCAGGCATAAACGAATTCATCGCTTTTGTAAAAAAGAATGCCAAAGTACTGGAGGTTTTCTGATGCTGTACATAATGAGGCACGGGCTCACGGATTGGAACAAAGCGCGAAGGCTCCAGGGGCGTACCGACATACCGCTTAATGACGAGGGAAGGGCCATGGCCCGGGCGGCGGCTGAGGAATACCGGGATCTCAGGCTTGATGTGTGCTATTGCTCTCCGCTGAAAAGAGCGCGTGAGACCGCAGAGATACTGCTTAAAGACAGGGATGTCCCGATAATCCCCGATGATAGGCTCATGGAGATGGGATTCGGGGAATACGAGGGACTCGCGGACAGCTTCAAGATACCCGGCTGCCCCATAAATCTGCTGTTTCAGAGCCCTGAAAAATACAAGGAGTCGGTCGGAGGCACGGAGACCTTTGACGAGCTTTTTGCAAGGACGGGTTCCTTTTTAAAAGAAGTTGCGGAGCCCTTGCTCGAACAGGGAAAGGATGTCCTGATCGTCGGGCACGGAGCGATGAATTCCTGCATCATCGTACAGAGAAAGCATCTCCCTATAGAGCAATACTGGAGCAACGGCATACCACAGTGCAAGATAATGGAAATATAAAAATATACGATAAGAGGAGGTATTATCATGGGTTTTGAACTGGACAAGGACGATCTTTACGAGGGAATGAAGTTTATTGTCGGGACATGGCAGGTCGATTATATCGTAAATGCTTTTTCGAACGACCTTAAGCACATTCCCGCAAAGGAATGGAAGAGTGAGGACGGCAGGGATTTTTCCGACCTTACATACACGTTCACTGAGGATCATGCGATCGTTATGAAGGACCTCGGAAGCGGAAAAGAAGAGCACGGCACATGGGAACAGACAAGCTACGGCGAGTACCACTATACCCTCAATGCTTTTCTTGACCTTCCCGACAGCAATTTCCTGAAAGCCGCGGAGACACTCTCGGTGCAGGACGGATGCATTGTTTTTTCCATCGGTTTTCTTGCGATAGGAATGAAAAAGATCGCCGAGGGCACAGTGAGCGAACCTGAGAAAGAGCCTGACATAGGAGATCTCGTGCCCACCGATGACGATCTTAAACACACCGATATCGTCGGAAAATATGAGATAGTCAAGACTCTCGGTCCCACGGCTGACGGCGGTTTCGGCCTGATAACAAAGGATGAGATGCTCACTGAATTGAAAAAGAGGGTTGCTGCCGGCGAGATGGAGGAAGAGGAGATTCCTTCGGAAATGAAGCTATTTGACATGCAGATGTGGTTCACAGAGGACCACAAGGTAAAAACCGTCGCAAAGATCCCTGACGGCGTGTCACAGAAAGAGATCGAAGCCGCAGTGGCTGCGGGGCATATAGGTGAGTTGCTGGAAGGCGGCTATTATGCGGACAAGGGCAGAGACTGGAAATATGTGAACGGCAGCTATTATTATGACACCGGTGAAGAACGTGAGCTCATGGGAAAGAAGCTCTCATCGTGGGATCCGCTCGTTATCGATGCCGATGGCTGCATAGATCTGCATATGATGGTGTTGAAAAAGATGAAATGATACTTTAAGGCTTGCATAAGGAGGTTTACATCGTGAAGAAAAAGGTTTTGTTCATCGGAGGCACGGGAATCATCAGCACGGCTATAGTAAAAGGCCTTGCGGAAGGCAATGAATGGGAAGTATGGGTATTGAACCGCGGAAACCGCAAAGATGTGCTCCCTGAGGGAGTGCACCACATCACCGCAGACATGTCCGACGAAAAGGCGGTCGCGGAAAAACTTGAAGGAATGACATTTGACACGGTATGCGAGTTCATAGGTTTTCATGTGTCACAGGTCGAGAGAGACTACAGGCTGTTTAACGGGAAGACCCGCCAGTATATGTATATCAGCTCAGCCTCGGCATATCACAAGCCGTCGGCATCATACCTCATAACCGAGGGCACCGCTCTCGCAAATCCTTACTGGCAATATTCCAGGGACAAGATAGCCTGCGAGGATTTTCTGATGAAGGTGTACAGAGAGAACGGCTTTCCTGTAACGATCATCCGGCCGAGCCACACCTACGATGAACGGAGTATTCCGCTCGGCGTTCATGGAAAAAACGGCTCCTGGCAGGTCATAAAGCGCATGCTTCAGGGAAAACCCGTCATCATACAGGGCGATGGGTCAAGCCTTTGGACCATGACATGGAATGGGGATTTTGCAAAAGGATTCATCGGACTTATGGGAAACCGCCACGCGATCGGTGAAGCATTCCAGATCACTTCGGATGAAAGTCTCTCGTGGGATCAGATATACGCGACCATTGCGGACGCGCTCGGCGTAAAGCTTAACGCATATCACGTTTCCTCGGATTTCTTATGCGCTGCCGGTGACGGTATGGGATATGACTTTACAGGGGCTCTCCTCGGTGACAAATCCGTTTCGGTGGTGTTTGACAACACAAAATTAAAGCGCACGGTACCCGGGCTCAACATGAATGTGAAATTTGATATGGGTGTCAGATATGCCGTGGATTACTGCCTGAGTCATCCCGAAGAATGTCAGAAGGACGACCCCGAATTCGACTCATGGTGTGACAAGGTGATAGCGGTCCTCGACAAGGCAAAAGCAGAGTTCACCAAGTTGTAGGATTTTGTTTAGGATTATTTTCCTTTTCTTTGAAGGGGATGGGATGTTATAATACTCTATATTTAAGAAAAATGCTTTTCTGTGAAAGGCGGGGTATAATGGCATTTAAGAAAAACAAAACGGCAGGCGGGCAAGGAGAGTCGGAAAGACTGACCGGCGCTCCGAAGCAGGCCGATCTGCCGATATATGTGTTTTTTATACTTCTGACGATCTACCTTCTGACCACCATTCTGGTCCCTATGGTATCGCGTTCGGAATATATTTTGCATATCGGGGAGCTTGAGTTCCCTGTGTCCACTTTTGCGGGAGTGCTCACATCGATAGGAAACACTTGTATCATCTTCCTTGTGGTGTTCTTCAAGAGAATGGGCTTTTACACATCTCTTGCGCTTCTTGTTGTGCAGATCCCTCTTCTTCTCAGGACCTGCTTCGTGATGCACAATTTTTTGAGCCTTCCGGGACTTTTTCTGGATATCCTCACGATAATCGCGATCGTTTTGATCTATCAGAGAAACAGGCAGATCAAGCGCTTCAGGGATGTCGAGATGAGGCATTTTGCGGAACGCCAGAAAGCGTCGCAGCGTCTGTTCGAACAGACCGTCACAGCGCTTGTAAATGCCGTGGATGCCAAGGACACCTATTCTCACGGGCATTCTCTGCGTGTCGCCGAATATTCGGAGATGATCGCAAAGCGGCTTAAAAAGGACGAAGATGAATGCCGCAGGATCTACTATGCCGCGCTTCTTCATGACGTGGGAAAGATAGGTATACCGAATCACATCATCAACAAAAAGGGCAAGCTCACAGAAGAAGAATTTGACATAATAAAGCAGCATCCTGTAAAAGGTAATGCCATACTTTCGAGTATCAGTGAATATCCGTATCTCAGCATAGGTGCGCATTTTCATCATGAACGTTATGACGGCGGCGGATATCCCGACGGGATAAAGGGCGAGGACATCCCGGAGATCGCAAGGATCATTTCGGTCGCCGATGCCTATGATGCCATGTCGTCAAACAGAAGCTATCGTGATGTCATCCCTCAGCAGCTTATAAGAGAGGAACTTGTAAAAGGCGCCGGCACACAGTTCGATCCCAGATTTGCCGAAGTCATGCTCGAACTCATAGACAAGGATCCGGACTACAGGATGCAGGAAAAGCCCGTGGCGGATGAACTCGCCGGAAGGAACTCACTTAAGTGCGGCGAGGACAGAAGCGACATGTCCGATGGTATCCAGGTTGACCAAAACACCGTATCCATCAGCATGAAGGTAAAGAGAAACGATGAGTTTTTCGGCAAGGGACACGGCCCCGCGCTTATACTTTTCGATTCTCTTGACAGCCGCGTGCACAGTAATGATGAGACAAGAGTCGATCTCTGCTATTATGAATACGCCGAGATATGGCTTGAAGGCGAGGCACTGAACAAGGGCGTGAGAAAGCTCTCCACCAAGGTCGTTCGTGAGTCTTCGGATGATGCACGTAAGGGCAGAAGCTATGTTGCTTATGAGATAAAAGCGGTAAAATGCCTGGACCATGTGCTCGTCACCGTTGACGACGGATGCACCGCAAGAGAATACACCTTTGCACTTCCCGACAGTTCAAGGTATGCATATCTTTGCATCACAGGTGAACAGTGCGAGATATTTGACGTGAGCATAAACAGGGCAGAGGAGCCTGTGTCTGTTGACAGTATCGAAAGGATAGCGGATGAGATAAGCTATATTGACGGACCTGTCGGAGACATCCCGAATCTTCAGGTGAACAACCACAGGACCGCTTACTCCGAAGGCATACCGCTTACCGACAGGCTTGTTCTGAAATACCATACCATGAGCCTTCCCACGGCACGACTCGTATGGCACTGCCCATATTTCGTGATCTATACCTCAAAGGACGGCAAAGTAAACGGCGAAGGCTACAAGGAATACGCACTGATCCGCCTTGACGGAGAGAGCAGGAACATCGACGGCTCCGCCAAAAATAAATATATCACCGGAAAGCTTGATGCTTTTGAAGGATGGGAAGCCTGGAAAGAGGGCAACAAAAAGGGCTTTGACTCCGAAGCGGTATTCAACAAAAAGAGCAACGTCGTTTATATGAAGACCGAAAATCTCGGTCTGTCCATCAGAAACAACACATCGATACTTGACGAGAACGATGAGGTTTATGTTGCCATCACGGGCGACCAGTGCGCAGTGACGAACATCAGGATCTCGAGATAAAAACCGATTTTGTGTAAAAATACCGTAAAGGGAACTTGTTTTTTGGCAAGTTCCCTGTTTTTATCGTTTTTTTATGGAAACGGTCTATTTTTTTAATGGAATATGTTTAATTTATTATTTATAATGCACTCTGTATAATTTTGCTTTTCTTTGGCTCATACGCCTCCCGGGAGACATTCGGATGAAACGCAATGCAGCAGACATCAAAAAAAGGACGAGAGTGGTCAGGGTGATATTGTATACTCTGGTCATGACTTTTTTTGTGTGCGTTGTGTTTGTATACTACAACCGCCTGAGCAAAGCAACAAAGGAAAACATCATTAATAACGGACGTCTGAACTCCATAGAGCTTGCGAACCGCATCGACAAAAGTATGTCCGCGAGCATGGATATCCTGCAGCTTGCGGGCTATACGCTCGACAACATGATAAAAGAGGGACGGTCCCGCGAGGAGATACTTGACTTTCTCGTTAACGAGACCATAGCTGTTGAGGATTCTCTGATAGCCGATACCACCGGTATTTACGGCTTTATCAACGGAGAATATATGGACGGCTCCGGATGGGTGCCCGAAGAGGGTTATGATCCCACTGCGCGCCCGTGGTATGTTCAGGCCATAGAGGGAAAAGGCAAGGTCGTGATCGTCGACCCCTATATCGACCTTGATACCGGGAAAATGATGATCGCCCTTGTCCGCACTCTTTGCGACGGCGTGAGTGTCGTCGGTATCGACATTTCCATGGACGATTTCCAGCAGATCATCGACGAACATGCCGCGGCCGGAAACGTAAGTGAAGAGTTCCTGGTAAATGAGGCCGGCATAGTGATATCCGACTCTGTCAGAGAATACATAGGTCTTGATATCTTCCACTCGGATAACGGGATATCAAAGCGCACGGCAGAAATGATAAAAACATCGGAAACCGGGCACTCCTACATCAAAGTCGATGATAAGGATTACATGATCTATGTGATGCCACTCGGAAATGAGTGGGTATGTGTTTCGATAACGGACGCGACAAAAGCTTTTGCCAGGCTCCGCCTTCCTCTCATGGTCACGATATTCACTTCCGTGATCATGGTATTTGCGTTCATGTATTTTATCAGTCTCTCTGAGAAGAAGAACAGGGAAGCCAGCGAAGCCGCGCTAAAGACCGAGCAGGCCATTGCGGCAAACAAGGCAAAGTCGGCATTCCTCTCAAACATGTCCCATGAGATCCGTACGCCCATAAATGCCATTCTCGGCATGAACGAGATGATACAGAGAGAATCGTCCGACAAGTCGATCCTGAGCTATTCCGACAATATCAAAAGTGCCGGAAACTCTCTTCTCAGCCTCATAAATGACATTCTTGATTTTTCAAAGATCGAAGCGGGAAAGATAGAGATCATTCCCGTGGATTATGACATCGCTTCTCTTGTGAACGACCTCGAGACGATGATACGTTCGAGGGCCGAGGCAAAAGGTCTTATCCTCGAATTTATCATAGACGGCGGCATTCCAAGGCATCTTTACGGTGATGAAGTGAGGATAAAGCAGGTCATCACAAATATCCTGACTAACGCCGTAAAATATACGGAGAAGGGCGTCATCACATTCTCTCTTAAGGCCGAAAAAGACAAGGACGATCCCGACAACGTGATCCTTAAAGCATCCGTTAGAGATACGGGCATCGGAATAAAAGACGAAGACATCGACAAACTGTTCTCAAAGTTTGAACGTATAGAGGAAAAAAGAAACCGCAACATAGAAGGCACAGGACTTGGCATGAACATCACCGAGAGCCTTCTGGAACTGATGGGCTCTGCGCTTGAAGTTTCAAGCGTGTACGGAAAAGGCTCGGTTTTTGCTTTTTCGCTGAAGCAGAAGGTAAAAGGCTGGGAAGTCATCGGAAACTACAACAGGCTTCGTGAGGAACATCCATCAAACCGCAAAAAGACAAACGCAGGCCTGTTTGCTCCGCGGGCCCATATTCTTGTGGTGGATGACAATCCGATGAATCTCACCGTATTCAAAAATCTCCTGAAACGCACAGGCGTTAAGGTGGATACTGCAGACAGCGGAGACGAGGGTCTCGGATATATGGCCTCGGTAAAGTACGATATCATTTTCCTTGACCATATGATGCCTGTGAAGGATGGCATCGAGACACTGCAGGAACTTAGGAAAACAAAGGATTCGCCAAATCTTGATACCATCGCGGTATGCCTTACCGCAAATGCCGTATCGGGCGCAAGAGAGCAATATCTGGAAGCGGGTTTTGACGACTATCTCACAAAGCCTGTCGATCCCGAAAAGCTGGAAGAGCTCCTGCTCACTTACATACCTAAGGAAAAGCTCACCGAGGAGGAAGGAAACAGCGAAAGCGCGCAAAGAAATTCAATGGATGATGACATTCCGCCTGAACTTAAAGCCATAGACGGAGAACTGATAAACGTGAGACTGGGCATAAAGAACAGCGGGGATGTAGAAAGCTACATGTCACTCTTAAAGATCTTTTACGGGTCGGTATCGGGAAATCTCGAAGACATCAGTCGTTTTCTTGAGGAAGGAGATCATAAGGACTATACGATAAAGGTACACGCATTGAAAAGCTCCGCGAGGATAATAGGCGCCGCAAAGATCGGGGAACTGGCGCAGGCGCTGGAGGATGCCGGAAAACGTGAAGATATCGTATATCTGAAAAAGGGACACCCGGAATTTGCCGGGCTTTGTACAAGATTAAAGGATGTCATCGCTCCGCTGTTTTACCGGGACGAAACAGACGACGGAAAGCCGACGGCATCAGATGAACTGATAAGCGAGACATACAGCAGGCTGAGGATAGCCGCCGATGATATGGATTGTGACCTTCTCGAGACTATTTTCGGAGAGATGGAGGCCTACAAGATACCGGAAAGTGAGAAGGAATTGTTTGGAAAACTGAAGGAAGCGGCCGAAAAATACGATTACGACGGTATCATCGAGCTTCTTTCGTAGATTGGGCTTTACAGGATCATTGATCAGAGAATGGGGATTGGTATGGAACAAGCCGGTTATTGGATCACAGTTGTTGACGATGAGGCGCTGAGCCTCACGAACGTGCGCAGCCTTTTGCGCTCACGCGGGATGAAGGTGAGCTGCCTGCATTCGGGACGTAACCTTTTGAAATTCATTAGGAAAAACGATCCCGATCTTATCCTGCTCGACCTTATAATGCCCGGAATGGACGGTTTTGAGACACTACAGGCATTAAGGGAGTACGAGAAAAAGACAAAACGAAACGAGACACCGGTCATCATCCTGACCGGAGACCGTGACATCGAATCCGAACAGCGAGGGCTCAAAGCCGGCGCGTCCGACTTTATCAGGAAACCCTTCAACAAGGACATTCTTGTAAGAAGGATCAACAATGCCATAGAGAACAACAGAAAGATCGAAACGCTGACGGAAGAAGCGACTCTCGACAAGCTCACCGGGCTTATGAACAAGGCCAACGGGACCGCAAAGATAGAAGAGCTCTGCAAGACCGAGACCGGCGCACTCATGATCTTTGACCTTGACAGTTTCAAGGCGGTGAATGACCTTTACGGTCACGATATGGGCGACAAAGTCCTTGAGGTCTTTGCCGAGATCGTCCGCGACAACACACGCGAAGATGATGTCGCAACGCGTATCGGTGGTGACGAATTCATGGTCTTTTTTAAAAACATCATTTCAGAGGAGGCGGTTGAGGCGCTGACAAAACGCATCAACGAACAGCTCCTCGAAAAGGCTTCGGCGCTCATGGGACCGGATTTCATCATACCAATGGGCATCTCCGTGGGCGCGGTGTTCGTGCCGAAGCACGGAAAAGAGTTTACCGAGCTGTTCCAATATGCCGACAGCTGCCTTTTAAACGTCAAGCAGCACGGCAAACACGGATATGAGATATACAGGCCCAGAGCGCTGAGGGGTCTTGCGCTTGCCGACGATCTTGACAAGGAGCTCATAAGGCTCACGCATATCGCGGAAGAAAGAGACATAGCAAGGCATGCCATGCTTCTCGGGCAGGATGCGTTCATCACCAACTACCGCTTTATCATGAGACTCATAAAGTGCTACAAGCGTAAGGCTACAAAGGTACTGTTCTCGCTTAAGGAAAAAGAGGAGGACGGCCATATCTACGACGCTGCTGCGGAGTTTGGAGAGGTGCTGAAAAATGTTCTCAGAAAAAGCGACATCATGATGCAGAACAAGGTAAACCAGTTTTTCCTTCTTCTCCCGGGGCTTGCCGACGAAGATGCTTCCGTTGTCATCGAGAGAGTGCTGGATGCATGGTGCGAGACTCAGTTCAGCGAAACGACCACAGTTGAGTATGTCACGGAACTCATCTCATTTGAGGAGTCCGGCGAACAGGAAAAAAGCGAAAAATGACCTTGATATCATGAGAAAGGGACTTACATGGACCGCACAAAAAACGAGAAATTCATAATCCTGCTTGCGACGCTCGCATGCATTGGGCTTTCCGTGGAAAGCATAGTGATGGGCTGGGAGTTCTGGGTGCCGCCGCTGATCCTTGCGGGCGCAGTATCGCTCTGGGTGATGGACCTTTCCGGACACGTTCCCGCAGGTATAAGAAAAGCATATTATCTGGTCTATGCCATGCTCGCGCTTTTTTATCACGGTGTGCATGAAACGAGTTTTTTTGATGTTGCCCTTGTATTTATGCTGGTCATGGCCTCTTATTCCTTGCTCGACCACATCTATATGATGAACCTGTTCCTGCTTGAATATGTCGTGGTCATGGTGATCCAGTTCATCCTGGCATACCGTAATGACACATTTACTCTGGGAACACTGGAGATATCAAGGGTCATCCTGCATGTCATGGCCGTTGTGCTTGTCTATTTTACCTGCATCAGATCGATCAACGGCAGGGCTGAAGCCGAGAACATCGATAAGGAAAAAGAGGAGCGTATAAAGGCTTATGAAGCCGATATGGAGGATTTCCTCTCAAATATCTCTCATGAGCTCCGTACACCCGTAAACGTCGTAAACGGCATGTCGGATCTTTTGATCAAGAGGGATGTCGGATATGAGGCAAACGCCATAAAGGATGCCGGGATCCGTCTGGCCTACCAGATCGAGGATATCCAGGATTATACCGAGTGCAAGAGGCATAAGGTAAGGCTCGAGGAAGAAGAGTATATGAGCACATCGCTCATAAACGATGTGGTGGCAAGCTACAAGCTCATCGACAACAACAGGGATCTTGTGCTCATAGTCGATATCGATCCCAAGGTTCCGACGATGATGAAGGGCGATATCACAAAGCTCCACAAGATATTCAGGCACCTTCTTGAAAACGCAGTCAAGTTCACAAAGCACGGCGGCATTTATGTCCGGCTCTCGGCTGAAAAGAAGGAGTACGGCGTAAATCTGTGCATTGAGATGACCGACACCGGCATAGGAATGGACAGGAAAGCGCTTGAGGCCGTAAGCGTCGGCATGTATCAGGTGAACAAAAAGAGAAACCGCAGCTCGGGAGGCATTGGTCTCGGGCTTTTCATAGTGTACGGCTTTGCCCACAGGATGGGCGGCTTTGTAAAGATTGAGAGCGAAAAGAAGAACGGGACCACCGTCCGTGTGACCATTCCGCAGACTGTGGTGGATCCGTCTCCGTGTCTTGCGCTTCCGAGACATTTCACCGGAAACATCCTGTTCCATGTGAGGTCTGATAAGTACAAGATACCCAAGGTGCGTGATTTTTACAGGACAATGGCCGCAAATCTCGCTCAGGGGATCCACGCGCCTCTCTTTGCGGCAGGCACGGTGAAAGAAATAGAGCGTTACAGGGAAAAACTGGACGTGTCCTTTATTTTCATGGGACAGGAGGAATACGAGGAAAACAGCGCATACTTTGATGAGATGAGCAAGGGCGATATCGTGGTGGCGGTATCTGCGGGAGAAGGCTTCAGAGCCACACTTGGCAGCAACGTCGTCGTAATGCCGAAACCGCTCTATGCATATCCTGTCATCAGAGTCTTAAATGAGGGCAAAAATGCAGGAAACATCGAGTTTACGGAGACCACCGAGAAGCCGATGTTCACAGGCATAAAAGCGCTTGTTGTTGATGATGAGCCCATGAATCTTGTGGTGGCACAGAGCCTTTTTAAAGACTACGAAATGATCATAGACACGGCTTCAAGCGGCAAGGAGGCCATAAACAAGTTCCGGGCGGGAGATTATGACATCATCTTCATGGATCACATGATGCCTGAAATGGACGGCGTGGAAGCCATGAAACGCATAAAGTCCGCAGGGTTTGAACTGAGAAAAGATGCAATCGTGGTGGCGCTCACCGCAAATGCCGTTTCCGGAGCGCGGGAGATGTTCGTCAACGAAGGCTTTGACGGCTTTATTGCGAAGCCGATCAATATGGTCGAGTTTGAACGAGTGATGCTCAAACTGTTCCCGGGAAGAACTTCCGGCAGGGAGGTGTAGAGTATGAAGAAAAACGGATTTATAAACACTTTCCGCTCAGCCTTCCTGGATACAGAAAGACCGCTTTCCGAGCGTGTTGCCATGGTGCTCACATTTATTGCCGAGCCCGGTGTCATCATCGCAATGATCGCAAACCTTATATCCGGAGAAGACGTGAGGGAACTCATTGTTCTCACGACCACTGCGGTTTTTCTTCCTGTTGTAACGGCCATCGGTCTTTACAGAAACAAGGTGAAAGTGGCTACCGGATTAATCGCGACGGCACTTGTTTTCTTTATCATCCCCGGACTTATCGTTTTTGGGGGCGGCGTCCATGGCGGCGGCGTTTTCTGGGTGGTCTTCGGATTTATGTACGTGGGACTAGTCACCAAAGGAAAACCGCAAAAGTTCCTTATGGTGGCGCTGTTCCTTTTGACTGTGGCATGTTATGCCGTGGAATATCAATATCCTGATCTGATAGAACAGCACCCTCGTGAACAGGCCTATGTGGATGCTTTTGTCTCACTGGTGCTCGTGAGCATCGTATGCTGTGCTATGATATGGCTCCAGAACCGTTTGTTCAACGATGAGAACAAGCGCGCAAAGAAGGAAGCGGAGCGGGCTGAAGAGCTTTCACGCGCTCAAAACCGCTTTTTCTCAAGCATGAGCCATGAGATCCGCACTCCCATAAACTCCATTCTCGGTCTCAACGAGCTTATCCTTCGCGACGGAAGCGCGTCAGAGGAGGTCGAAAAGAACGCTGCGGGCATCCAGGGCGCAGGCAAGATGCTGCTTACCTTGATAAACGATATCCTCGATTTTTCCAAAATGGAAGCCGGAAGCATGGATATCGTTCCTGTGGATTACAGGACCGGAGATCTGATCTCCGAAGTTGTAAATATGATCTGGCTCAGGGCTCACGACAAGGGCTTAAAGTTTGACGTGAGCATCGACCCCAAAGTGCCGTCCGTACTTTACGGTGACGAAGTCAGGATCAAACAGATAATCATAAATCTGTTGAACAATGCGGTAAAATATACCACCGAGGGTTCGATAGAACTTCACATGGAAAGCGACGAGATCGACGAAAAAACGGTGCTCCTCACCATTTCTGTCACCGATACCGGTATGGGTATCAAGAAAGAATCGCTTCCATACCTTTTTGATGCCTTTAAGCGCGTGGACGAGGAAAAGAACCGCCATGTTGAGGGTACCGGACTGGGCCTTAGCATTGTCCGCACTCTCCTTGACCTCATGGGCGGAAACATCACTGTCAACAGCGTTTACGGTGAAGGAACGACGTTCACCGTTGTTGTTAAACAGGGCATTTCCGATGCCACCGAGATAGGAGAGCTCAATATCCACAACCAGAGGATATCAAAGCGCGCGGCATACGAGAGCAGCTTCAGCGCTCCTGAGGCTTCGATACTCATCGTGGACGATAACGAGATGAATCTCGAGGTGGAGAGTAAGCTCCTTGCGGGAACGGGAATGACCATCGACAAGGCCTTGAGTGGCAAGGCTGCGCTTGAACTGGCTGTAAAGAAGCATTACGATGCCATTCTCATGGATCATCTTATGCCCGAGATGGACGGCATCGAATGCCTTATGGAACTCAGAAACCAGACGGGCGGTCTCAACAGGACAACGCCTGTCATCGTGCTCACTGCAAATGCGGGCGGCGACAACAGAGAGCTTTACAACAGGGCAGGCTTTGACGGATATCTGGTAAAGCCCGTTTCGGGAGACAATCTTGAAGCGATGCTCGTAAAGCATATCTCAAGGGATAAGCTGATCTTAAAGAGCAAGGTCATGAGCGCAGATGAGGATATCAATGCATCCGCCGGGTATTCCGGAAAGGCTCCCGTCCTTATCACGTCGAGTACTTTGTGCGACCTGCCCGATTCCATAGTGAAAAAGCTGAACCTCCCTCTGATACCGGCTCTCATCCACACCGAGGACGGCGTGTTCAAGGACGGCGTGCAGATGGATGCCGAAGAACTCATACGCTATATCGACACAGGAAAAACGGCGAGGTCCACTTCGCCTGATGAAGCGGGTTACACGGCGTTCTTTGCGGCAGAGCTCAAAAAAGCCCACCATCTTATCCATATCGCGCTCACGAGCAGCATGAGTGATGACTACCACATGGCCTGTGAAGCGGCCAAAGCGTTTGACAATGTTACCGTCATCAATTCGGAGTGCCTGTCGAGCGCCACGGGACTTTTGGTGCTCATTGCCTATAAGCTTGCACAGCAGAGCATACCGGTGGACAAGATAATCGAGGAACTTGACATCGTCAAAGCCAGACTGAAATGCAGCTTTGTCATCGATACCACGGAGTATATGACAAAGAATGGGCATATCAGCGACACGATCAATAAATTTGCAAAAGCGTTGAGCCTCCATCCGACCATCAGATGCAAAAACAACAAGTCGGGCATAGGCGGACTGTGGCTCGGAAGCACAAAAAGGGCATACAAGAGATACATTCACAATGCCTTCCCCGTTGACATCATTCCCGATCCCGAGGTCGTGTTCATAACTTACGTGAACATCCCCATGGACACTCTCATGTGGATCAAGGAGGAAGTGAGCAGGTTTGCCTACTTTGAAAATGTTGTCTTCCAGCAGGCGTCTGCGGCAATCTCATCAAACTGCGGAACCGGAACCTTCGGCATTTTGTATTTTGTAAAGGGCAACAAGTCATACAACATTGGTTCTCTTATAAGTGACGAGAGTGAACTTGTCGATACGGAAGAGAACAGTGACGATGATGAGACTGACGATTCTCCCGAGCTTCTCACTCCCGACAGACATGAGGAAGTCGAAGCCGCAAAAGGAGAAGGAGCTTCGGAAAACGAAGAAGATCTGCAGTGGTACAGTGGCATAGAAGGCATAGACGGTGAAGCGGCGATCAGGAACAGCGGATCCTCCGACACGTTAAAGACTGTCATGAAGATATTCTATGATTCGATCCCGTCAAAATCCGAAGAGATAGAAGGCTTTTATTCATCGGAAGACTGGCAGGATTATACCATCAAGGTCCATGCGTTAAAGAGTTCCGCAAAACTCATAGGCGCAGTCGCATTCGCGGAGCGCGCCCAGCTCCTTGAAAACGCGGGAAAAGAAGAAAACGTTGAGTATATCAGGGCAAACCACGCGGATTTCATGAAGGACTACCTGAATTATTCAAAGATCCTCGGGCCTGTTTTTGGGGTACAAAACGACAGTGACGGATCGGAAGAAAACAGACCGGTCGCAGATGAATTCCTCATGAACAGCGTGTTTGACGGACTTCGCGACGCCGCAAAGACAATGGACTGCGACGCCATTGAACAGATCATGGGTGAGATCGCAAATTACGCGATACCTGAAGACATGGCCGAAAAGTTCAGGGCAGTGCGTGAAAAGGCGGACAGTTATGACTATGACGGCATGCTGGAACTCCTTGGAGAATGATGTGACACTATAGGAAGGACATCTGTTGTATGGACACTATCATCAGGGTAAACGACGCGGTCAATGGATTTGCCTGGGGCACGTTCGGCCTTGCTCTGCTTTTGGGCACCGGGCTTGTGTGCACCATAGTCACCGGCTGTTTCCAGATAAGATATATAAAGCACTGGTTCAAAAAGACCTTCGGGATAATGTACCGTGAGGGGCGCATCATCAACGATGCCGGTGCCCTGTCACAGTTCAGGACGTTCTGTACGGCCCTGTGCGCCACTCTCGGTACAGGTAACATAGCCGGCGTTTCCACGGCGATATGCGTAGGCGGTCCCGGCGCGGTTTTCTGGATGTGGATCGCCGCATTTTTCGGCATGATGATAAAATACGCCGAAAACGTACTCGGGCTTTATTTCAGGCGCAGAAATGCGGATGGGGCGTGGTCCGGCGGATCCATGTATTATATCCAGGACGGGCTGGGTTCCATAAAAAACTGCAAGCTCATCGCAAAAGTACTGAGCGTGATGTTTTGTCTGTTCACCATGCTTGCATCGTTCGGCATAGGAAACATGTGCCAGATCAACAAGATCACGGTCAACTGTGAGGAGACTTTTTTAAAGGATGTTGACAAGGGGATGCTTTTTGGCATTTCAAGAGTCAACTGGACGATAGGCATCGTTCTCATGGTGCTTGGCGCCATCATCATCCTCGGCGGTTTCAGACGGCTTGCTGCGGTCTCGGAAAAGCTGATCCCCTTTATGTGCGGAGTATATGTGATCGGATGCCTTCTGGTCATCATACTGAATATCACAAGCCTTCCTGCCGCATTTCTTTCCATCTTCCGATTTGCGTTCGGGCCCGCGGCGATAAAGGGCGGTATCGCAGGAAGCGCTGTAAAACTCGCATTCAATACCATCAAAAACGGCTGTAAAAGAGGCATTTTCTCAAACGAAGCAGGTCTCGGTTCCTCGGTCATGGCGCACAGCAACAGCTGTGCCAGAGAGCCCGTAAAGCAGGGACTCTGGGGCATTGCCGAAGTTTTTGTCGATACTGTCGTTATCTGCACGATCACTGCTCTCGTGGTCCTTACTTCCGGAGCTGTCGACCTGAACACAGGTCTTGTGAGAGACGCATCCGTTCCGGATGACACGCTTGTCGCAAAGGCCTTCGGTTCGGTGCTTGGCTGCCCGGGAGAATGGTTCATCGTTATCGCGATCGCGTTGTTTGCGTTTACGACTGTGATAGGCTGGTCTTATTACGGCGCAAAGACCACCGAATATCTTTTCGGCATCACAGCTGCAAAGATCTACCGCGTGATATTCGTGCTTCTTATCGTTTTTGGCGCGATCATGGAAGACAACCTCGCATGGGACATTTCCGATACGCTTAACGGTCTCATGATGATACCGAACCTCATCGGGATCCTTGTACAGACCCCGCTTCTCATAAAACTCACAAAAAATTACGTCGACCGCAGGATAAAAGGAAAAGATACAGAGCCCATGCTCTCATACGACCGCGATATACAGCGTGACGCGATCCGCGCGATAAGAAAGGGAGCGGACTGATGTCACATCTGATGGTGAATGAGTATCTTCGCAGAAAATATGGCAGAAAGATCTACAAGCTTTCGATAAATGCAGGTTTTTCCTGCCCAAACCGTGACGGCACCTGCGGCACGGGAGGCTGTATCTTTTGCTCCGGCGCAGGCTCCGGAGATTTCGCGTGTGAGGCTTTTGTTCCGATAGGTGAGCAGATAAGGCTGGCAAAAGAAAAAGCCGCCGAAAAAGGCGCAGAAGGGTATATAGCGTATTTCCAGGCATTTACAAATACCTACGCACCCGTGGAAACACTGAAAGAACGGTATTCGGAAGCAATGGAAGATCCGGAGATCGTGGGGATATCCGTGGCAACGAGACCCGACTGTCTTCCTCCGGAAACCGTGAGTCTTCTTTCGGAAATGAACAGGATAAAACCCGTGTGGGTGGAACTCGGGCTTCAGACGATCCATGAGAAGACTGCCGGATATATCAGAAGAGGTTATCCTCTTTCGGTTTATGACAAAGCGGTAAACGACCTTGAAAGCGCAGGACTTTACGTCATCACACATGTCATACTCGGACTTCCTTTTGAAACAAGGGAACAGATGCTTGAAACCGTGAAATACGTTGGAAACAGCGGTGTTCAGGGAATAAAACTCCAGCTCCTGCATGTGATAAAAGGCACCGATCTGGAAAAGGAGTATCTCGCCGGAAAGTTTGAGACCATGTCTTTTGAAGAATATGTCGCGCTTGTGCGGGACTGCGTCGCGGCGCTTCCCGAGGATGTGGTGATACACAGGCTTACCGGGGACGGCGCAAAAAAGACCCTCGTTTCGCCGCTTTGGAGCGCGGACAAAAAGAGGGTACTCAATGTTTTGAAAAAAGAACTCAGCGGACTTTTAACGATCTGAGATATGCTTTGTGTTCATCTGTGACTCTGAAGCTTTCGAGGGCTTTTTGAATGGCCTTGTTGTGTATCCACGGGTCAAGACGGTGCTGCTCCAGAAAGACCACCGTTTCGTCATATCTTTTGGCAAGAGCCGTGGCAAAATACCACGCGACCATCATCTTGAGATAGTAGTCTTCCCCGTTCACAGAAGCTACGATCTCCGGATATTCCTTACGAAAGTCTTTGTCCAGAAATTCATTCATGAGCATTCTTATACCGAATCTTGCCGTGTAAACATGATCCGAGGAGATCCATTTCCTGATAAAGGGGAGGATCTTCTCGTGATTTTTTTTGAACACCGCAGGACTTGACTGGTCGCTCACGGGCCAGCAGTCCACATAGGGAAGGAATGATTCCGTGGCCGAGATACACTTGTCAAGATCCTTGATGAGCGCGATCATAAAGAAATGCACAAGGTTTTCTTCATAGTATCTGTGAGGCAGGTCGAGCAAAAAGGCATCTCCTTCCTCAGTGCCGAAAAACTCCTTTGCGATGGAACGCATGGCGGGAGTCTTTACCCCGAGAATGGTCGAACTGTCAATGTTTGGCACAAGTTTACTCTGAAATTCTTTGTATTTATCGTCTTTGAATTGTTCAAGCCTCTCGCGGACCGTGATATTTCCCATGGCTGTGCCTCCGTTTTCAAACTGTAAGAGCATTCTACCATGAAAACGGCCTGTCAACAATCATATTTTTTGAGGAGCATGTCGATCGCTTCGCGAAGGAGGATAGCTTCTCCTATGCCCTCACGTTTTGAGAGCTTTGAGAGCCTCTGAAGCTGGTCCTGCGTGTAATGACTGGTCTTGGGCACCATTTTTTCTTCTTTTGCCATTGCGACCTTGTCACGGCCGGAAACTTTTGCGCGGTAGAGCGCGCTGTCTGCTTTTCTCACAAGTTCCGTGCACCTGGATGCGTCAACAAATGCCGCAGCCATGCCTATCGTGACGGTCTGCTTTTCTCCGTCGGGTGTACGGATGTCGAGGTTGTTCTTCAGGTCGTTCAGAATGAGAAATACGTCTTCACGTTCAAGATCGCCCTTAAAAATGAGCCCGAATTCGTCTCCGCCTATTCTGTAGAGAGTTGCGCACTCGGGAATGTTTTTTTTCAGATATTCGCCCGCTTCGATCAGGACACGGTCTCCCACGTCATGACCGAAATCTTTGTTTATATGGTCAAATTTGTCCATGTCAAAGAGCGCGATCACGATGGATTCACCGTTTGCCTCTGCGTCCGAATCAAGAAGCTCCGTGAGATCCTGCTCAAATCTGTCGCCGGTGGGGATATTCAGGACTTCGTTAACTTTGTTGATCTTTTTTGCTTTGTTTTTCTGATCGACTTCCATATGGTCCTGTACTGTAACGGGATGCTTGGTCTCTGTTGTTTTTTTTGTCTGCATGACTGCCTCCTTTTGGAATATGTTCCGTGTTACGATCTTAATGATATTATTGAATGATATTATTTTCGGAATAATATCGCGCGCAATGATTTTATAACACATATCTGATTACATGTCAATAACAAATTTTCGAAGTATTATTTCTGAAATAATATCGATAAAAAGCCTGATTTTGGGCACTTATTGCGATGTTTTGCTCTCAGCCTTGACAGTCGGAATGAGGTGTCGTAACATCAGACGAGAGAAGAACAAAAGGCCTTCCGGCAGGGTTTACGGAGGGCAGGAGGAGGATTTCATGTTACGAGAGACTACAGTAAAAAACGGGAGACTTCGCGGACTTCCGGGAGCGGATCCGAGAGTCACGGTATATAAAGGAGTCCCCTTTGCGGCACCGCCCGTTGGTGAAAACAGATGGCGCGCGCCGCAGCCGTGCGCTGACTGGGACGGCGTAAAGGAAGCCTATGAGTTTGCGCCGATATCTTATCAGGACACTCCCGGACTCGGAACCGATATTTACTGCCGTGAATGGCATGTCGATCCCGAGCATCCCATCAGCGAGGACTGCCTGTATCTGAATATCTGGACTCCCGCGAAGAGCATCGATGAAAAGCTCCCGGTGCTTGTATGGTATTTTGGCGGAGGCTTCCAGTGGGGATATACCTCAGAGATGGAATTTGACGGTGAAAAGCTTGCGCGCCGCGGGATCGTTGTTGTGGGAGTCGCCTATCGCCTTAACGTTTTTGGATTTCTCGCGCATCCGGAGATAACTGCGGAAGCCCCGGCAGCTCCGGGAAACTTCGGACTGCTTGACCAGAAGGCGGGACTTCGCTGGGTTTATGACAATATCGCGGCTTTCGGAGGTGACCCTGAGCGCATCACGATATCCGGACAGTCTGCGGGAGGCGGCAGCGTGATGCAGCAGCTGGCTCATGACGGGAACAGAGACATCATAAAAGGAGCCGCCATATTCAGCGGAATGATCAAAAATCCCGACGAAAAGTCGGATATATTCAAGCCTCTCACTCTTGACAAGGCGGAAGAGAGAGGCTCTGATTTCTTTGGATTCCTTGGTGTTTCTTCCCTTAAAGAGGCCAGGGCATTATCTTCGAAAGAAGTATTTTCAAAATACAATGCTTATGTAAAAGACCATTCCCGGATGTTCCCCATCTGTGACGGTAAATTCTGCACCGAAGACCCCATGGACAAGTTTATGAGAGGCGGTAGTGCCCCTGTGCCTGTGCTTTCGGGAAATACCTCCGACGAGTTCACGCGGAATGGGGAAAATATGGTGGAGCAGTCGGTGAAGACCGCATTCCTCAGCGCAAAGGCAAACGGCAGCGCACAGCATTACTATTACTACCGTTTTGATCCCGATATCCCCGGAGATGACAGACCGGGTACCTTCCATTCTGTCGATCTCTGGTATTTCTTTGAGAGCATCCACAAAGAAAACCGTCCTCTTAAGGGACGCCACTTTGAGCTTGCAAGGCAGATGTGCGATTATTATGCAAATTTCATCCGCACAGGTGATCCAAATGGAGAAGGATGGTGCGGTGAGCCGCTTCCCGAGTGGACCGAATATACTGCTGAAACAAAGGCGGAAATGGTATTTGAAGGCAGAGGAGCAGTGCCCGGAAAAGAAGGCGGCATACGGCTCGGGAACACGGGAAAGAAACAGGCTGTGAACCCTTATCTCCCGTCATGGGAATGCATTCCTGACGGTGAACCCTATGTTTTCGGGGACAGAGTGTACGTATACGGCTCTCATGACCGCTGGCAGGGCGAAACCTTCTGCGTGAACGATTATGTTTGCTGGTCCGCTCCTGTGAACGATCTGGGGAACTGGCGCTATGAGGGTGTGAGCTATAAAAAGACTCAGGACCCGGAAAATACAGACGGCAAGATGGTGCTCTTTGCACCCGATGTGACAAAGGGACCTGACGGAAGATATTATCTTTTCTATGTACTTGATGGCAGAGGACATGTGTCTGTTGCGGTATGTGACCGCCCGCAGGGGCCTTTTGAGTTTCTCGGGAATGTCCACTATCCCGACGGCACAAAACTCGGAACACGAGAAGGAGACGAGCCTCAGTTCGATCCGGGTGTACTCACCGAAGGAGACAGGACTTATCTTTACACAGGTTTCTGCGGACAGGGAGACAAGTCACGTCACGGCGCGATGTTTACCGTGCTTGGTCCCGACATGCTGACTATACTTGAAGGGCCGAAATTTGTGGCTCCCGGCAACTGCTACAGTAAAGGCACAGGCTTTGAGGGACATGCGTTTTTTGAAGCACCTTCGATAAGAAAAAAAGACGGCATATACTATTTCATCTATTCCTCCGAAGTAATGCATGAACTCTGCTATGCAACGTCAGAGAACCCGGGAGGACCTTTTGAGTACGGTGGAGTTATCGTCAGCAACTCTGATGTGGGCATAGACTCCTACAAGCCCGCCGGTAAGGTGATGGCATCAGGCGCGAACAACCACGGCAGCATGGAGAAGATAGGCGAAGACTGGTACATTTTCTATCACAGACATACAAACAACACCTGGTATTCAAGACAGGGATGCGCCGAAAAACTGAGGTTTGACGGAAAGAAGATAATACAGGCCGAGATCACGTCCTGCGGCCTGAATAACGGACCTCTCTGTGACAAGGGCGAGTATCCGTCCTATATTGCGTGCCATCTGTTCAAGGAAGATCAACCGCTGTACGTCACCAAAGGGTTTGCAAGGGTGGCGAGAGACGGACACGATGAAGACCCGGAAGTGGCTTATATCACAGATATCAGCGGAGATACCACTGTGGGCTTTAAGTACTTTGACATGAAGAAAGTGACGGGACTGAAGATATTCACAAGGGGATATTTCCACAACGGAAAGATAGAAGTGCGAACGGCCTGGGACGGAGAACCGGTCACATCCTCCGAGATAAGATGCGGACATGTATGGACCGAGAACATCTGCAGATTCCCTGCCGTTACGGGAGTATTGCCGCTCTATATCACTTTCCGCGGTAACGGAACATGCAGTTTCAGATCATTCGAACTGTTACACGATGAAGTTTAATATTTTCTTAATCTTTGTCTGCTTCAGACACATTGATTTTACTATTGGTTTATGGTAAAGTAAATTGACTGATGTTTTCGCATTTTTGTGAAAGGACTTACTTATGGCAAAACAAAACGACAAGGGAGAACTGAAGAAACTTCAAGCTTTAGCGGAATTGTCCGAATTTGAGATCGCAAACGGCGCGGCTGTAAAAGCCCACACGATCATCGCATCGATCATCGCCGTCGCGTATCTTCTTGAATTTGTCAAGCATACCCGAACCCTTGGGTATACGTTGATGGTAATAGCAGTGTGCGTCATACCTTTCGCACTGGGATGGTTCTTTTACTCACAGGATCATAAGACTCCGGCGGTAAAACATATCATAGGCATCGGATATGCGGTCACATACTGCGTTCTTCTGTTCACTGCACAGAACGATCTTGTGTTCACCTATGTTATCCCGATGCTTGTCATCATAACGCTTTACAATGACATTGCATACACCAGAAAGATCGGCATCGGAGTTATCATCGTAAACCTTGCCGATGTTGTCAGAAAGCTTATGGGCGGCGGTGAGGTCAATACGGCAACGCTCGAGATACAGGGACTTCTCTCTGTGATGATCGTTATCTACTTCATCTGGACCGGAACACTGAACCAGAAATTCGTCGAGATCACTTCGGCAAGACTTAAACTCCAGCAGCTTAAGGTTTCGGGACTCCTCGACAACATTCTCGCGGTTTCGGAAAATGTTACAAAGAATGTGAACATTGTTTCGGGTGAGATCGATACTTTGAAGGAATCCGTGGACCAGACTCTCACATCCATGAACGAGGTATCCTCCGGCTCTACGGAATCGGCTGAAGCCATACAGCAGCAGATGTTGAAGACTCAGGAGATTCAGAAGCATATCGAGAATGTCTCTCTGGCGACCGAGACCATTTCAACAAATATCGTAACGACCACAGAGGCCGTAAAGGAAGGCAGACGCAACATCTCCGACCTCAACAAGCTTACCGTGGTCATTGACAAAGCGGGAAAAGACGTGGTCGAAGCGCTCAACAAGTTCCAGCAGACTGCGGCCCAGATGAATTCCATAACAGACCTTATCACCGGAGTTGCGGATCAGACAAGCCTTCTTTCGCTGAACGCTTCCATCGAGGCTGCAAGAGCCGGTGAAGCGGGAAGAGGCTTTGCGGTCGTTGCTTCCGAGATATCAAATCTCGCGGCTCAGACAAGTGAGGCCACAGATAACATTTCGAGGCTCATAAGTGATATCACGTCACAGATCGATGACATGGTAAGCACGATAAAGAATCTTCTTTCGGCGGGAGAGCAGGAGAGCAAGGTGGCTTCGGACACCGAGCAGAACTTCGCGTCCATCGCAAAGAACATCGATGAGATCTCGACACATTCAAAGAAACTTTCCGGTACGGTATCGGAACTTTCTGTTGCGAACAAGACTATTGTTGACAGCATACAGACCATATCGGCGATAACCGAAGAAGTATCGGCACATGCGACGGAAACTTACAACATAAGCGAAAACAACCAAAAGATCGTTGATTCGGTATTGAACGTTGTCAATACACTTGAGAGCGATGCAAAGAAGCTCAAAGCATCCGAATGACGGCATTGATCCGGTAAGAACTGCAGCGACAGCTGCATACAGGGCATGCAGTGAATGCTGCATGTCCTTTTTTGACAAAGAGAGGGGAGAGGGAAAATGAGTGACAAAAAACTGGACAAAAGAACAAAATGGAGCTACTGCGTGGGAGCGACGGGACGCGACATGGCATACACTCTTGTGAGCATGTTCCTCCTGACCTACATTCAATACACCATGAAGCTGACGGTCGCGCAGTTTGCGGCGATCTCGGTCATCGTTGTGGTGTGCCTTCTGTGGGACGCGGTGAACGACCCTTTGATGGGGATAATCATCGAAAACGCAAGGCTAAAGGGCGGAAAATTCAAGCCGTGGATATTACTCGGCGTGATACTCAACTGCATCGTGATCGTCTGCCTGTTCACTGTGAGACCTGAGGGCTGGGGCTTTGTAGTGTTCTTTGGGATAGGATATCTCCTCTGGGGAATGACCTACACCATGAACGACATAGCCTACTGGGGAATGCTCCCGAGCCTTTCTTCGGATCCAAAAGAAAGAAACATGCTTGTCACTATACAGGGGATATTCATCTGTATAGGCCAGTTTTCCGTGGCTGGGCTGTTGCCTGATATGGTTGCCGGGCAGGCCGTCATGGCATACAGGATCGCAGCTATCGTGATCTCCTCGTGTTTCCTGGGATTTCAGCTCCTGACATTCTTTGGAGTAAAGGAAAGACCAAGACAGGAAAACAAGGAAGTTCTCTCGCTTAAGGACATGTTCGGCATCTTTTTCAGGAACGATCAGCTTGTCGCGATCGGTATCGCGTGCCTTCTTTTTCAGGTGGGAAACGGACTTCTCATAATGATCGGCATGAATTTCTTTTATTTTGAATTCGGCTATTCGGCCGGAGGAACGCTCGTTTTCTGGTTCACTGTGATGTACGGCCTTGGAACGCTTTTGTCGGAAGCGGGCTTTGCCTTTATCGCATCGCATCTTTCCAGAGCAAAGATCATCGCGATCTCCACGGGGCTCACGATCCTCGGCTATCTTTTCCTTCTCAGTGTGGGCTATATTCTTCCCAAGAACGAGATACTGATAAATGTGATAGGCTTTGTGATATTCTTTGCGCAGGGACTGTTCAATATGACTATGATCGTTATGCTGAACAATACCATCGAATATGATGAAGTAAGGTACAACGAAAGGCATGACAGCATAATCTCGGCGGTACGTTCCTTTGCCACAAAGCTCGCGAGCGCTATAGATCAGGGAGCGGTGGCGCTGATCCTCATAATCAGCGGGATATACGCCGTAAGTCAGAACATTTCAAATCTTGAGCGCGAGGCGGGAGCGGGCGTCATCACCTCCGAGCAGGCGATCGAAGGAGCCGACCGTTTCATAGAGACTGCGACAGCCATGCAGAGACTAGTCCTCAGGATCGGTATCGCCTCGGTGCCTGTGATAGCGATCGGCGCGGCTTTTATCATCATAAAGCGTAAGTATGTGATCGACGAAAAGAAATATGACGAACTTGTAAAAGAGATAGAAGACCGGAAGAGCAGAAACGTGCAGGGATAAGGAGACGCTTTTATGGAAAAGACAAAGATAGCTTTTTTCGATGCTAAGGACTATGACAGAAATTCCTTTATCAAAGCCAACGAAAAGGAAGAATACGAGATAAACTATTTTGAGACCAGGCTCACCGAGGCTACGGTGAAGCTTGCGGACGGCTATGATGTCGTATGCGTGTTTGTAAATGATGATATAAACCGCCGTGTGATAGACAGACTCTGCGCAATGGGAGTAAAGCTGATAGCGCTCCGCTGCGCGGGCTACAACAATGTCGATGTGGAATATGCATATGGAAAGATACATGTCGTGCGTGTTCCCGCATATTCCCCTTATGCGGTCGCAGAGCATGCCATGGCGCTCCTTCTCACATCCGTAAGAAGGATCCACAAAGCATACATACGTACAAAGGATTTCAACTTTTCACTGAATGGCCTGACAGGCTTTGATCTTCATGGAAAGACCGTCGGGATCATAGGCACCGGTAAGATAGGCAGGATCTTTTCGGACATATGCAAAGGCTTTGGCATGCATGTTATCGCATATGACAAGTTTCCCGCGGAAGGAAGCGGCATTGAATATGTGCCGCTTGAAGAGATATGGAGACAGAGTGACATCATTTCTTTCCACTGCCCTCTGACGGATGAGAACCGTCATATGGTGAATGAAAAGACGATCGCCGAGATGAAAAAAGGAGTCGTGCTGATCAATACTTCAAGAGGCGCGCTGATCGACTCCGAAGCGCTGGTGGAGGGGATCAAGCAGAGAAAGATAGGCGCGGCTTGCCTTGATGTGTATGAAGAAGAATCAAACGTGTTCTTCCACGATTATTCAAATCATATCGTTGACGACGACACGCTTGCGAGACTCATCTCCATGCCGAACGTTATCGTGTCGTCCCATCAGGCTTTCCTCACAGAAGAAGCATTGTCCAACATCGCGGATACGACATTGGACAATGTAAAAGAATTCTTTTCAACACAGTACAGCAAAAATGAGGTATGCTACAAGTGCCCGTCGGTGTCTGAGTGCAAACAGAAGCATGATAAAAAGTGCTTCTGACGGATGCCGGAAATTTAGTGCTATTTCTTTTTGCGCTTGCGGAACAGGTATTTCCTTGCGACTGAGATGGCAACCTTGTACGGGAACGGACGAAGCGCCTTGTCGGCCTCTTTCAGCTTTTCACGGATAGGAAGGTTCTGAGGACAGTGCTTCTCGCATTTGCCGCAGTTTACACACTGGGTTGCGAACGGAGGCTCTGCGGAGAGGGCAACGGTCTGGAAATATTGCTTCCTTCCGTCAAATTTTGTTTCGGAATACATTGTGTTGTAGGCCCTGAAAATGCCGGGAATATCAACTCCTTTGGGACAGGGCATGCAATAGCGGCAGCCTGTGCAGCCGACTTTTTCCGAAGCTTTGATCTGCTCCTTGACCTTTTCAATGAGCTGCATGTCGGCGTCCGTAAGATGGCCCGGAAGAGCATCCGAAGCGGTCTTGCAGTTTTCTTCGACCATTTCGATGGAGTTCATGCCGGACAGTACCACCGTGACTTCAGGCTGGTTGTACAGCCACCTGAAGCCCCACTGTGCGGGAGTCCATCCTCTTTCGTTTGACGCGATGGTCTTTTTGGCTTCTGCGGGAAGGAGATCCACAAGCTTTCCGCCGCGCAAAGGCTCCATGATGATCACGGGAATATTCTTTGCGGCTGCGGCTTTGAGCCCTGCCACGCCAGCCTGGGAGACATCGTCGATATAGTTGTACTGTATCTGACAGAAATCCCAGTCATAATCGTCAAGGATCTTTAAGAAATTTTCTGTATTGCCGTGATAGGAAAAACCGATGTTTCTGATCTTCCCCTCTTTTTTGTTCTTTTCTATCCAGTCGATGATACCGATGTCCTTGAGCTTTTCCCACATTGCAACATCTGTCAGGTGGTGCATGAGGTAATAATCAATGTAGTCGGTCTTGAGCCTGGAGAGCTCCTCATTGAAGTATCTGTCGATGGCTTCACGGCTTCCGATGAGGTACTGCGGCAGTTTTGTCGCGATGTTGACCTTTTCGCGGATGTGATTACGGCTGAGTATCTCGCCTACGGCGACTTCACTTCCGGGGTATATGTATGCTGTGTCAAAATAGTTCACACCGGCATTGTATGCTGCGAGTATCTCTTTTTCGGCCTTGTCGATGTCAATGCTGTTTCCTTTTTTGGTAAAACGCATGCATCCGTAACCGAGGACTGAAAGATCGTTTCCGTATTTGTTTTTTCTGTACTGCATATCGGCCCTCCTGTTTAAGATTAAGGTTAAATTTATTGCATTTTGCCACATGTGTCAAGTATAATGATATAAGGCATGAATCTTGTGCCTGTAAATGATCATCTGACGGGAGAAACGATCTATGTGTGATTACGATCTGCTTACGGATACGATAAAAGAGTTCGCCGAGACGGACAGGAACTTTGTTCCGCTGCTCTCAAACGCTGCCGCGCTTTTGTGGCAGGAACTTAAAGAGATAAACTGGGCGGGATTTTACCTGCTTCGGGACGACACCCTGGTGCTGGGACCTTTTCAGGGGAAACCTGCCTGCATACATATAAAGACCGGAAAAGGGGTCTGCGGCACAGCGGTCAAGGAAGACCGTGTACAGAGAGTTGCGGATGTCCACACATTTCCGGGTCACATCGCATGTGACAGTGCTTCAAATTCGGAGATAGTGATCCCTCTCCATAAGAACGGACGTGTTTTCGGAGTGCTTGACATTGACAGCCCTGTTACAGAGCGTTTTTCCGAAGAGGATGAACAGGGACTCGTAAAGTTTGCAAAGGCTCTGGAACTGCTTACGGATTTATAAAAAAAGAAATAAATATTCGGCGAAAACCTTGATAACAGGCACTGTTGTGGTATATCATTCGACTGATCATGAATAATAAGCTGCGGTCTAAAACCACACACTATATCATACTGATAATTTCTGCCACTATGGGGGTTATCTTCCTTTTTGTGGTCTTTCTTCAGTTCAGATCCACCACCAGAAATGCAATGGCATACGCAGAGGAAGATTTTTTCCAGATCGGACAGATCCTCGAAGAAAACGAAGCGGAACTGGACAAGATACAGGGAGACTTTGAGACATCCTGCCTTGCCCACGCCAAGACTGCGGCATATATGATACAGTGCGATCCTCTGATATTTGAAGACCGGGACCTGAACGAACTGAAAAAGATCGCCGGGCTTCTTGAGGTCGATGAGATCCATATTTTCAGCACGGAAGGCATTATAATATTCGGAACCCAGCCGGAATATTACGGGATGAGCTTTGATTCCGGGGAGCAGATCGGTTTTTTCAAGCCTTTGCTCTACGATCGTTCGCTTGAACTCGTTCAGGGTATCGAAGCAAACACGGCGGAAGCAAAGCCCGTGCAATATTCGGCTCTTTGGAGCGACGACGGGAGGTTCATCGTACAGATAGGGATGTATCCCGCAAGAGTGCTGGAATTTCGTGCAAAAAACGAGATATCATATGTCTTTTCACTGTTAAGATCTAATCAGGGAGTGAATTTTTACGCGATCGACCCGGAAACGAAGCTGATCGTAGGCTGCAGTGACAACACGCAGCATGAGCACCGCAGAGACGGAACAGTTTTCACATTTGTGGAGGAACAGGGGCAGGAGAAGCCGATGTTCACCACGATCGAAGGAAAAAAATGTTTTGTTGTATATAAAAAGATACAGGGCATGTATGTATGCTATGTGACACCGATCGTCACTTTGTACGGGGGAACGGCATACAACAGCATATTGTTCCTTCTGGGACTGCTTCTTCTCACTTTGATAGCGATCTCATGCGTTTCCTACTACATTGAAGTATATGTCCTGACAAACATCCACGCGATGAACAAGGGACTGAGAAGGATAACGGACGGGGATTACATGGAGATCTCCGGCATCAAGAACAGCCAGGAGTTTGCGGAGCTTACCGACCATATCAATGACATGGTGCTCTCGCTGGTGGAAAACAGAAAACGGATAGAAAAAGAGCGCGACATAGACCTGCTCACAGGATTGTACAACCGCAGAGGCATGGAGCTTGAGATAGAAAAGATCATGAAGGCTCATGAGGCGATAGGCCACTGCGCGATGGTAGTCGTGGATGCGGATTCGCTGAAGACCATAAATGACACCTATGGCCATGAGAACGGGGATGCGTATCTTTGCAGGCTTGCGGAGACCCTGGACAACGCGGGCCTCAGGAAGTCACTTACCGCAAGGCACGGCGGAGACGAATTTGTTCTCTTCCTTTACGGCTATGAAGCAAAGGAGATCCTGGAACATGACATAGCGGCTCTTAGAGCAAAGCAGAACGGGAAAAAGACAAGCCTTTTAAACGATGTGGTCGTCGATCTTGAATTTTCCCTCGGAGTGGCCGAGGCGGAGGAAAAGTTTGACTATAAGGAGCTTTTCAAAAAAGCCGACGACGACATGTATATAGACAAACGAAAGAGAAAAAACAGAAGCCGGGCCGTAAAGCGCACACCCGACACAGACTGATGACATATGCCCCCGGGAGGAGACTATGCTAAAGATCTTTCAGCAACTCAACTTAAAAAAACCCTCTCCCTATGTAAGGATACGCATTCTCAACGAGAATCTCAAGATAACGCGCATCATTGCTTATTCTGCGATCATTTTTGATCTTTTGCTGATCTCGACAAGGGTGATGACATACGGGACGGAGAAGCCCGCGCAGTTTGCGGCATGTGTCGTTGCGGCCGTGCTGGCCGTATTGAGTTCTGCGGCAATGCTCTTTTATACAAAAAGAGCGCTCACGGAAGGTGAGGAGATAAGCCCGGGTGAAGTAAAAAAATCCATAGGTTTTTATTGCGATACCCTTTTGATGTTTGCGGTGGTCGGAGGAGTGGATTTTGCCACGCTCCATTCAAATTCGCTGGTGTTCATGGTCTGCGGCGTGTTTGTTTTCGGACTCCTTCTCGTGCCTGTGCATGAACTGCTGATAAGGGTATTGCTTTTCTTTGGATTCTATTTTGTGGGCCTTTTGTGGCTCGCCCCGGATGAGATAGTAAATGTTCCCGGACATCTGGTCTTCATGATCTCACTTTTTGTGGTCGGAGTGTTCCATTACAAGAACGTAAGAGATAAATATGCCATAGAAGAAACCGAGGCTGAGCTGTCAAAAGCGGCCGAAGCGGAGCGCTGGAAGGGCGCAGACAGATACTATCAGGAGCTGCTCTTTTTTGAGTCGGTGGACGACTCAAATATGTTGAGACGCGGTCATTTTGATCTCACTGCCGACAAGGCGATCAAGGAGATCGGAACATGGAAGAACAGGTCAATATTTGCTGATGTTGAAACCTATCAGGAAGCTGTGGAAAAGTTCCCTACACTCGCCGACAGGCGGGAAGATGTGGAAGTCCTTCGCGATGCCACGGACAGAAAAAAAGCGCTTGAAAACTTTAAAAACGGAAAAACATCGTATTCTTTGGCATTTCCAATAAGCCGCGAGCATGGCGTCATCTCCTGGGCAAGATTTGATTCTCATCTGTTTGAGTCGCCGGAGACCGGAAATGTTGAAGCCTTTTTCTATCTGCGTGACGAGAGCCGCCAGCACATAGAACAGCTGATGCTGGGAAGGCTGGTGGATTTCGGTTATGTTGCTCTCGGATTCATAGACGTGAACAATGAGATGCTCACGGCATATTTCTACAGACAGGGACGACTTGATTCGGGAAGACCGATAAGAGTATCCTTTGCAAACCGCGGCGACGTTTTCAACGGGATACCCATCGGGGAATGGGAAAAACAGGAGTTTTTGAGAAAAACAGAGCTCCCGATAATCGTTTCTTCAATGTCCGATACCGGAAAAGCCAGTCGTCTTCGTTTTGACGGAGAGGCGGGACGCCAGTATCAGGCAGAATACTGCTGGCTCGATCAGGAGACCAAGCGGATATTCTTTATGGTGACCGATATCACGGCGGAGGTCGCAAAGGAGCGTCAGACAAGATCGCAGTTCAACGCGATGAGCCTTGCCATCAGCCGTACTTATGTTGCTCTGTTCCACATAGATCTTGTAAACCGCAGAGAGACCGAGATAAGGGTTGACGACGCTCTGTACGGGTATACTCCCGAAAGCGTTGACATGGATGCAGCCATCAGCGCCTTTGAGAAATACGATCTGGCACCCGGAGAGGCCGAATTGCACGGCGACTTCTGGGATTTTGATACGCTGCCTGACCGTCTTAAAGACAAAGACATCATTTCCACCGAAGTATTTACAAAGGTACATGGCTGGGCCAGCATCAACATTGTGGTATACAAAAGGGACGAAACGGGCAAGGTCACTGAGGTCCTCTGGATGTCAAAGGAGATCGACGAAGAAAAGAAACGCCGACTTGAACAGCAGGAGAGCCTGAGAAAAGCCAACGAGGCCGCTCTGCAGGCCAGCAAGGCAAAGACCAGGTTCCTGTCAAACATGAGCCATGATATCAGAACGCCCATGAACGCCATCATAGGTTTTGCGGGCATAGCCGCCGCAAATCTTGACGATCGTGAGAGAGTGAGCGATTGCATAGAAAAGATACTGCTCTCCGGTAACCATCTCCACAGGCTCATAAATGACATCCTGGATATGAGCCACATTGAGAGTGGAAGCATGACTCTTAAGGAGACCAGGGCATCGCTTTCCGATATGCTGCACGACATAATCCCCGTTGTCCAGCCTCAGTTTACCGCCAAGCGCCATGCGTTTTTCATAAACAACACGAGCGTTAAGGACGAATATGTATATGTCGATCCTCTGAAACTCAACCAGGTGCTTATAAATCTCCTCGGAAATGCCATAAAGTTCACGCCCATCGGAGGTACCATAAGACTCATCGTCGAGGAGTACGAAAGTGAGCGGGCAGGCTGCGCGGGATACAGATTTATCGTTAAAGACAGCGGTATAGGAATGAGTGAAGACTTCCAAAAGCGCATCTTTGAGCCTTTTGAGAGAGAAAGCACTTCTACTGTGAGCAAGATCGAGGGCACCGGTCTCGGCCTCACCATAGCAAAGAATATCATCGATATGATGGGCGGCACCGTATCCGTCAAGAGTGAAGCAGGAGTCGGCACAGAGTTTACCGTGGATGTGGTGCTGAGACTGTGCGAGGATATGCTGGATGTGACATATGACGAGAGACTTCACAACAAACGGGCCCTTATCATGTGTGAATTTGCAAGCACATGCGGATGTCTTACCGAAAGCCTGAAGCGTCTGGGAATGTATGGTGACAACGCGCCTACCGTTGAAGAAGCGGTCATGATGACAGCTTCCGAAAAAGATGACGGAACGCCGTACGATTTCGTGCTCATAGACTGGAGCAATCCCAACGCGAACATCTGCGAAACCATAGAGCGCCTGCGGGCAGCGGCCGGAAGGGAAGCCGGTATCGCTGCGGTCACCGTTTACGACTGGAGCAGTATTGCCAAGAGCGCAAGAAATGCGGGGCTCGATACGTTCATTTCAAAGCCCGTGTTCACGTCCGACCTTGAAAGAGGCCTACTTGCTTCGATGGGCGAATCTGAGGTGGTGGTCAACAGTAATGATCACAACGCCGATGTACGCACAAACGAAACGCGGCTTCTGGTGGTCGAGGACAATGAACTTAACCGCGAGATAGCGATAGCGGTGCTTGAAAATGCCGGATTCATCGTAGAGACAGCAAATGACGGTTCAGAAGCTATAGAAAAGATAAAGGACAGTGAGCCGGGCCGATACAATGTCATCCTCATGGATATACAGATGCCTGTCATGGACGGATATGAAGCGACAAGGGAGATAAGACGGCTCGACAGGCCCGATGCCGCGACCATACCCATCATAGCGATGACGGCCAATGCATTTGAAGAGGACAAACGGCGCGCGGCGTCCTGCGGTATGAACGATCATATCGCAAAGCCAATAGAAGTCGATCTGCTTATCTCCACGATAAGCAAGTATCTGTAGGAAGGATGTTTAAAGGTAATGAAAAACCGGATGATAAAGGCAGCGGCTGTCGTTCCGAAACTCGTGATCGCAAATGCGGGACGGAATGCGGATGAGATCGTCCGCATGATCAAAGAGAACAGTGACTGCGGGATCATTGTGTTTCCGGAACTCAGCGTGACCGGCTATACCTGCGCGGATCTCTTTGGAAATTCGCTTCTTCTTGACGAGGCGGAAAAAGCTTTGAAGACCATTGCCGATTCGACGGCCCCTCTTAAAGGTCTGTGTGCGGTCGTGGGGCTTCCCTTAAGGGTGGACGGCGATCTGTACAACTGTGCAGCATTTGTTTCCGGGGGAAAAGTAAAGGGCATAGTTCCCAAAAGCTGTATTCCCAACTATTCCGAGTTTTACGAGGAAAGATGGTTTACGTCGGGCGCAGGTATCAGCGGCGCATATGTGCAGGTAAACAAAGAGAGCGTTCCCTTCGGCACGGATCTTTTGTTTGAAGATGTTGAGAGCGGGGCGGTGATTGGAGCGGAGATCTGCGAGGATGCGTGGGTACCGGACAAACCCGGCACGCATGCGTGTCTTGCGGGAGCAAATATCATCGTAAATCCGTCCGCTTCCGATGAACTCATCGGAAAGCAGGAATACAGAAGAAACCTTGTCGCACAGCGGAGCGCCGATTGCTACTGCGGCTATGTGTATGTGTCTTCGGGAACGGACGAGTCTTCGACCGACCTTGTGTTTTCGGGGCATTCAATGATCGCGTGCGACGGAAAGATACTCACGGAAGGCATATTTTCCGACGGCTCAGAGGTGAGAACGGCTCTCATCGACCTTGAGCAGAGTGAGTACAACAGAAGGCACGCAAACACATACATGACCCGGGAAAAACGTGACTACCGCCGTATCAGTGTGGGCATTTCTCCGGTCTTCGGAAAAAATGAGATCTCGGTGGATGAACTTGAGAAGGCGCTGACGAAAGAAGATCATCACATCGCTCCGAATCCGTTTGTGCCTTCGGACAGCGCGGACAGGGCAAAGAGATGTAAAAGGATACTAGAGATACAGGCAAACGGTCTTGCAACACGCGTGAGACACACCGGGATAAAAAACCTTGTTATCGGAGTTTCCGGAGGGCTTGACAGTACTTTGGCCCTGATAGTGTGCAACGAGGCCAGAAAGCTTGTTCCCGATATAAGGATCATTGCATACACCATGCCAAACACAGGAAACACTTCATCACGCACCTACAACAACGCTGTGGCCCTCATGAAGGTCCTCGGAGCCGAAGCAAGGGAGATCGCCATAGGTGAGGATGTGGGACGCCATCTCGCGGCTCTGGGACACGGAGAAGCGTATCAGGGCGAAGGGGATGTGACTTACGAAAATGCGCAGGCAAGAATGAGGACTTACATCCTGATGGATGCCGCAAACATGGAAAACGGCCTGGTCGTTGGAACCGGAGACCTGTCGGAACTTGCGCTGGGCTGGTGTACCTATAACGGTGATCACATGTCAATGTACGGAGTGAACGCCTCTGTACCTAAGACGCTGGTACGATATATCTGCGGGACCTATGCAATGACCTGCTCAGATGAGACGCTGAAGAGCACGCTCCTTGACATAATAGACACGCCCATCACTCCCGAACTCACACCCGGGAAAGACGGGGAGATAGCTCAGAAAACAGAAGAAAAAATAGGAAAATACGATCTGAATGACTTTTTCCTGTACCATACCTTGCGATACGGATCAGGACCTGAAAAGATCATGGCTTTTGCAATGAAAGCGTATCCGTCGCTCGGAAAAGAAGCTGTACGTGAGTCACTCCTGAGATTCACCACACGCTTTTTCAGACAGCAGTTCAAGCGGTCCTGTCTTCCGGACGGGCCGAAGGTGGGCTCGGTCACTCTGTCGCCCAGAGGAGACTGGCGCATGCCGAGTGATGCCGATGTGAACATGTGGATCGATGCGATCAGGAACGCCTGAGGTTTTTTAACAGGATGATATCATACCTGACGGTTTTGCCGGTAAGAGAGTAGTCGGGCTTTATGGAGCCGAGGATTGCTGCTTTTACCGGCCTTTTTATGATGATCTTTGCGGGCGCAGCCAGCACTGCGCTGTTTAATAGCTCATCCTCATCGGAGCAGGGCTTTTCGAGAAGGTGGATGAGCTGGAATTTCTTTTTTACGAGTGAAGACTTTTCTCTTTCGGGGAACATGGGATCGAGAAACACGATATCCGGCGTGATCCCTTCTTCAAAAAGCTTCGGTAATGCCGTGATGCTGTCCTCTTCCCTGACTTCCATGCGTGATACGGCTTCCCTGATGTCGGAAAGGTCGCTTGAGGCTCCCTTTTCGATGGCGTTTTTAAGGAGGGCGGCGATCATGGGATCACGCTCATAGAGGATCACACGGCAGCCTGCGGCCGCAAGCAGAAGGGAATCCTCACCGAGACCTGCGGTTGCGTCACAGACAAGGGGAACATGGTCAAAGTCTTTTATCTTTGCCGCTTTGACGATAAGCTCATGCGTAAGGTTTGCATGAGTGAGTCTTTTCCCCATTTTGGAAAAATCGGCAGACATTGACTGCCCGCCGCTTTCCAGAAATACTTCGTTACCCTCGTAACGGAGCGATATTTGACTGTTTTCGATGTTTTCTTTTGTCATTTGTCCAAAGGTTTTCCTGTGAGCATTTCATAGCCCTGAAGATATTTGGAAATGGTCTTTTCAACTATCTCCTCGGGCAAGGTCCAGTCGTTACCGGGATTGGCTTTAAGCCAGTCGCGTGCAAACTGCTTGTCGAAAGAGGGCTGTGAATGGCCTGCCTCATATCCTTCGGCGGGCCAGAAACGGGATGAATCGGGTGTGAGCATCTCATCACCGATCATGAGAGTTCCGTTTTCGTCGATACCAAATTCAAACTTCGTGTCTGCGATTATGATGCCGCGTGTGAGCGCGTAGTCGGCGCACTTTTTGTAAAGCGCGAGAGTGGCGTTTTTGATGGCCTGTGCATATTCAAGGCCATGACCCGGGAAATCGCGTTCGAGGACTTCCACCGATCTCTCAAAGGAGATGTTTTCGTCGTGGTCACCGATCTCTGCCTTGGTGCTGGGAGTGTAGATGGGCTCAGGGAGCTTTTCGGACTCCTTCAGTCCCTCGGGGAGCTTGATGCCGCACACCACGCCGCTTTCTTTATAGCTTGCCCAGCCGCTTCCTGTGATGTATCCTCGCACGATGCATTCGATGGGGAGCATGGTGAGTTTTTTTACCATCATGCAATTGCCGTTGAAGCTGCCGTTCCTGAAAAATTCAGGCATATCGTTGACATCTGTGGATATCATGTGATTGGGGATGATGTCCTTGGTCATGTCGAACCAGAATTTTGACATCTGGGTGAGAACCGCGCCTTTTCTTGTCACGGTGTTGTGCAGGATAACGTCAAAGCAGCTTATGCGGTCGGTCGCGACCATAATAAGTGTATTGCCGTTGTCATAGATCTCTCTTACTTTTCCCGCCTTGATGGGCTTAAGTGTCTCGCTCATGATAAACCTCCGATGAAATGTTTGCCGATTTTGGAATAAGGAGATTTTAGCACTTGGACTCCGATTCATCCATAGGTTTATTCATCATATTTGTTTATTGATTTGATAAGTCAAGCCCAAGCATCTGGTCTTTCTCCACAGAAAGGATGCCGTTTTCGGAAGACAAGCGTCCGATCATTTCGTCAAAAGCCTCAGGGGAGAGAGTATCGACTGTGGAAAGAGCATACATTGAAAGGTTCTCATATTCATAGAGCACGGTGAGCCCGTATTTTTCGCAAAGGGAAGCGATGACATCCGAGTTCACGATCTCACTGTCCACCGCAACGATGACCGTGGAGGCGGAGGTGTTGTCTTTGTAGCCGAGTATGGGCGTGCCTGCGGATTCAGTAAGAGTGTCAACATCCACTGTGAGAAGACCGCCTGTTGAAACCGGTGCGGCTTCTTCATTCTGCACTGCCGGCTTTGAAAGGTTCTGTGACGCCTCTGCTCTGGCCGTACCGCAGCCTGCTGCACATAATGATAAGATCAAAGATGTGATGATGATGTTTTTCCTGAACATTTAAAGTTCCTCCTGTATAAGTGTTTTTGTAACGATGCGCTTCGTTCTGACACACCTATAAACGTGAAATGATTCTTTACGTTTCGGAGGACACATTCTTTTCACAATTCGGTCAGGACCTTGTCCATGATAACATCGAGATCGTCGTGCGGGAGCGAAGGAAGGAGCAGCTCTCCGAAGCACAGCGCGATCTTGTTGATCTCGCGGCCTCGTAAGAAGTGATCATAATATGCGCAGCCGTGTCCAAGTCTCACTCCGTCGATGGTCGCCGCAACACAGGGAACAATGGCTGTGTCTATAAGTGACGGAGACGCGGCGGGAAATGACGCGGGAGGCTCAGGGATACCGTAAGGTCCGGGGAGCAGGCATGACAGGTCCTTTATCTCCACGGCATCCATATACGGCTTTTCATGGCACCTTGGCACATAAACATGCTTTTTTGCCGAAAATGCGGCTTTGATGATCGCCGATGTATCGGGTTCGTTCTTTTGGGACAGATAGATAAATATGTGGCGGGCATTTGTGAATGCCGGATCCTTTATGCAATTACTTGAAATGACACTTGAAGCAGATACAAAATATGCGGGATCGAGCTTTAGGAGCTTTTCTCTGATCTCTTTCCGCAGGTTCCTTTTTTCTTCACTCATATGTGTCCTTTCCGGGACTATACCCCATATTTAAGTTTTACGCGCTCGAGCTTTTCTCCCATCGGTCTTGCAAGGAGTGCAAGGAACAGCACATTTGAAACGATATAGGTGACCGTATGGGGGACAGCGCTTAGAAGCGCGGCAAGATAAGGGGCCGCGGACCATTCACCGTTCATCCAGATCACGGTCCAGACATCCATTATCAGCGAGAACAGTATACCCCAGAGTGCGCCGTGTGCCAAGAGCAGAAATCGGTTTTTCTTAAGGAACTTTGAAAGAATATGCGAAAAAAGACCGGTAAGCCCCCATGCCAGCATCTGGAACGGCGTCCACGGACCTTGTCCAAAATAAAAATTCGAAAGAAGGGCCGAAAGCGCTCCCGTGGTGAAACCTGCGGCACCGCCGAGATACATGCCTGTAATGATCGTTACGGCGCTTACGGGTTTTATCACGGGAATGAAGCGCCCTGCTGTGGACAGAGCGGTCATCACGGCTATGATGACCAGTCTTCTCGCACGGATGCGTTTTTTTCTCATGAGCGCCTCCCGTTTATCCTTAACAGTTCCGAAACATCCTCCACCGTCACTGCGTTTTTGTAAATGCCACGGGTCATGCGGGACGCGGGAGTCGTGTAAAAAGCATTGCTCCCGAAAAATTCACGGGGAGTGCCTTCGGACATAATTTCTCCTCTGAAGAGCAGGGCGCAGCGGTCGGCGGTCTTTGCCGCAAATTCTGTGTCATGTGTCACGATGACGACAGTGATCCCTTTTGAACGAAGGTCTTTAAATATGCCCGTGATCCTGTCTTTGTTCAATGCATCAAGGCCCTTTGTGGGCTCGTCGGCAAGGAGGATCCGGGGGTGCTGTGAGAGCACCAGCGCGAGAGCGAGAAGCTCCTGTTCCCCTCCGGAAAGATCATAAGGGTGCCTGTCCATAAGGTGGCTCAGGTCAAACGGAAACTGCGAGAGATCGGCGCCGTGCAGCTCTTCGCGTACTGTGTTTCGCAGAAAAAGTGTCTGCACATCCTGAGGAAGATATGCCACACAGGAATTTCTGAGTTCCTGTCCTTTGTAGTCTTTGATCTTTTTGCCAAACAGCCTGATAACACCGTCAAAAGGCCTCACAAGACCGGCGGCGGCTGAGAGGAGTGTGGTCTTTCCGGAGCCGTTCCCTCCGAGAAGACAGAATATCTCATTCTCAAATACAGTAAGTGAAAGGTCGGAAAGAACGTCGGGCAGGTTTTTCTCATATCTGAAATAAACATGCGAAAACTCCAGCGCGATGCTGTCAGAATGCGAATACCCGGGCGCATTGAGCGATGCTGTGGTGTTTTTATAGTTATCTGCGATCAGGCGACGTGCATCGGCCACGGTGAGCGGGCAGGAGGCTGGGAAAAGCCTTACCGCGGCTGGCAGGGAGGGCAGGATATCCCGGTCATCTGACATATTTTTGATAACGCCGGAGACTGAACCGGAAAACTGTATGCGGCCGTCCTTCAGGGCGAGCAGGCTCGTCGCTTCGGGCAGAAGCTCCTCAAGGTGATGCTCCACGACGATCACCGTCGTGCCGAATTCGCGGTTGAGTTTTGTGATCGATGTGATGAAAGAAGACGCGGCAATGGGATCAAGCTGTGCAGTGGGCTCGTCAAGCAGGATGATATCGGGCTGCATCACCATTACGCTTGCAAGGTTGAGAAGCTGCTTTTCTCCGCCGGAAAGCTCTGCGGTGCTTCGCATAAACCATTCCTCAATGCCGAAATACGCTGCCATCTCGGATACACGCTTTCTTATCTCTGACGAAGGGCACCCAAGATTTTCAAGGCCGAAAGCAAGCTCGTGCCATACCTTGTCACAGACGATCTGCTGCTCCGGCTGCTGACACACAAAGCCGATGCGGGACGCACCTTCAAGATCCGTCATCTGAGAAAAATTCTTCCCGTCAAAGGTGACAGTGCCTTCAAATGCCCCTTGCGGAGCCACTTCGCGCTTCAGCAGGCGGAGGAGTGTCGATTTTCCGCTTCCTGTGGCGCCAAGCATCAAAACAAGATCACCTTTGTTTACGGTGAACGAGATGTCCGTGAGCGCCTTTGATGCGGCACCTGCGTATGTAAATCCTAGATTTTTGACGTTAAGTATTTCCATCTGAGAGCCTCGTAAATATCAATTATCGTGGGGAGAAGGACCAGCAGGGCATATCCTGTGATAGCGGCAATGCCGAGCGGGGAAGGTTTTGCCGATTCAAAAGCAGGGTAAAAAGAAAAGTAGACCGCTTTAAGTACCCGACCGGCGAACACGATACCGCCAAGCACAAGCTCTGTGAGAAGCAGCATGAGGTCCCGCCCGCCAAACTTCCATATCGTGAAAAACGTTCTTTTTCTGACACCATATCCTCTTGCGGCCATGCTGTCTGCAGTGATGATGCCGTTTTCAAGGCCCCAGGTCATGAGAGCTGAAAAAATGCGCACACCGCCACGGATCGAATCGATCGCATTGTCTTCCTTGTAGAGCCCGAGCGCTTTCTGAACGTTGTTGATGCGTTTGGCCTGTTTTGAGAACAAAGGGATATAGCGAAGCGTCATCGAAAAAAGGAGCGCGAGCTTTGGAGAAAAAACGCCGAAAACGTACAAAAGCCTGTCCTCCGTCATTATCACCGAAAATGAGCGGAACCAGTAAAGCACGGATATGACCATGAGAGCCGCGCACACGCCGTAAAGCAGAGCTTCGAGCGTGATCGGATTGTCGTTCAGCACAAACAGTACTGTGACACCGTTATGATACAAAAAAGGGTTCAGGAGCGAGAGCAGGAAAAATATCAAAAGCATTCGTAAGTGTTTTCCGATCCCCCGTTTTTCGGAAACAACAGAGTCGAGGATCACAGCGCCCGCAAGCGAAATAAGGGTCACTGTCGGCGTCATGCAGAGCACGCAGACGACCGTGACCAGAAGGAAATATACAAAAACGACTATTGGGTTGTGATCCTGGAATCTTCTCATAAAAATCTATTCAAGGTCTCGTCCGAGATCGAGAGTGTAGAGCCATTCTATTTTGTCTCCGTCCGAAAGCACATAATCTCCGCAGCCCACAGAAGGAGAGACGCCGTTAACGTGGTAGACCCAGCCTGAAAGGTCGCCGTGATCGTATTCGTAAAGATAGCTGATCCCTGAAACATAGATCATTCCGCGGGCGCCTTTGCTGTCAATGTGTATATTGTAAACACGCGCGGCTTCGGTAAGTATGTCAAATACCGTGTCGCCCGTGCTGATGTCAAAGCCGGTCGGGGGAAGTATGATACAGTCCTCCGGGATGAAAGACGATGTAGAAAGACCTGCGACCTTTTCACAGCTTATCGTGAGCGTAACATGCCCAGTGATATTCTCTTTTACGGTCGCTTCACCGTTGTAATAGTCCTTTACGGATGAGATATCGGTAAAGAGCGTTATCGTGGAAAGTACAGCGCCTACGATGACGACAAAGATGAAATTCTTGGGATTTCGTTTTTTAAAGACGATGAGCAGGATACATGCCGCAATGCAGGCTGCTCCGATGAAGCATAAAACTATGGGTTTGTATTCCATTTTGCCGAAAAAGCCTGTGCGTGCGGATGCTGACGATCCTGCGCCGGCGGGGCTTTCTGTGTAGCCGGGTGTGGGTGAAGGCGAAGACGGGGTGCCTGTGGGAGCAGGCACTGCAGTGACTTCAGAGGCAGGTGCGCTTTCAGCGGGAGTCGGCCGGGCTTCGGACGGCCCAGGAACGGGAAACACAAACAGTCTTTCGCCCTTCAGCATCAGCGTATATGCTGTGAGAGAATAGAAAACCTGCTGTGTTGCCGTATAATTGTATTTTCCGTTCCGCTCGTGGCTGAAACTTCCGTCTTCAAGCCTGAAAGAGAGCAGTGCGTCGAGTATGGTGTTCCCGTTTTTGATAAAACGGGTGTCGCTCAGCATATCTATCCCCAAGGAGGACAGTGCTCCAACGACCTGTGAAGCGCTTTCGGCATTTTCAGCTCCAAATCCGTTAAAACCTCCGTTTTCAAGCTGTTTTGCGGAAAGAAGGCTGACCGCTTCATCAACGGCTTCGGACACGGATGTCTTATCTGTGTTCGGCGCGAGAGCCTGAAGCGCCATGGCCGTGACATCGACATCTGAGTTTGACCCCATCACTGCCCAGCCTCCGTCCGAAAGACGCATGGAAAGAAGGCTGTCGATGAGAGCGTCTTTGGTGGTAACGTCCGACTCTATGCCGTTGTTCATAAGGTGCAGCCCGAAGATCAGGCTCATGACGCCCTGTAAACCTATCGAGTCATTTGCCGTGGATCTTACAAAAGGGCTGTCGCCTCTGCCGCACGCGATGAGCGTGAGCGCTATTCGCTGCCGTGTGGTCGCGCTCTTTACACCATTGTTTTCGGCAAAAACTTCAAGCCTTTCCGCGTAGGAGAGCAGAGCGTTTTTTATGCTTTCGGGATCGTCATGTCCGAAATATCTGGACAGGGCCAGCGCAAACCATTCCGAGTTTCCTACTCCGTCCGGAGTCATGGAAGCTATCCATTGAGCGATCGAAGTAGTGTCGGAATTTGCTTCTTCACAGGAAACAATGCCGTCGAGTATCTCATCGACGGCAGGTGAAGCTTTGCACACAGTGGCTCCCTGCAGGAAAAGCAGGAGAGCCACCATGAAATATGCGATTTTTATGAGCTTACATCTCATTCTCTTTCTTTAAAGCGGCAGATGCCATAAATGCTGCGGCTGCTATGAAAAGCAGTGCTGCTGCGGGGATCATGAAACCGTCGTATGTCTTGGGAGTCTCATCGGGAACCTGAGTGGAAGCGGTCACAGTTACGATGCATACGGGAGGAACAAGAAGCTTTGAATCCGATACAGCGCTGACAAGCACTTTGTCCTTTGCGTCGGTAGGAAGAGTGATGGTCACGGTCCCTGCTTCATCTGTGGTGTAAGGGCTCTGCTCTCCGTTTACGGTGATAACTGCGCCTGCAATGGGAACCTGTATGGGATTCCAGTCAGCGTCATATCCTGCGCCCATGAGTGTGAGTGTGAGGAAGTCAAGCGCGCCCGCTTCAGCGGTTACTTTGTCAAAATAGCTGTAGCTGTCCGAAAATGCTGTAGTGTCGGTGTAAACGAAAGCATACACATGATCTCCGGTCTTTACCGGATCCGCAAGGCTCCAAGCGGAAGCGTTGTTTACCATGTAGCCGTAAGAACCGCCGTTTTCAACGCCCCAGAGCTTTGTCATGGAAAGTCCGTATTCTGTGGTGGCAGAACTATAGCCGGCAGCGGCACCGCCGTCAAACTTGGCCTCGTGAGCAGCAAAGAGCGCATCATTTATGGTGAGCGCGCCGTCATTGTCGACGTCTGTAACGGTGATCTCTTCAGCTGCGAGAACGAGTGTGCCGTTTGCGATGGATACGAGCACCTTCGCACTGAGATCCTCGGCAGAAGCAAGGTGGTTTGCACTGAGAGCTGTGATGATAAGTGTCAGTGCAAGTGCAATAGTGAGTTTCTTTTTCATTTCAGATCTCCTTTTGGTTTGATTATTTGCGGGAGCACAAAAATAAGAGTGCATGCCGCATGGCATTCAATAATGTTTGCACTCTTTCCGCCAAAATAATGTAAACCAAAAAGATACATACAGCGTCAATGGCGGTTGCCCCGGACTC